>NZ_VUAZ01000210.1 GCF_009296165.1 Pseudomonas kitaguniensis
GGCCTGCGTCGGCTGTCAGGGCGGCGCCCGTCTCAGCCGTTACGCAAAAGCCTAGTTGCCGGGCCGCGCTTTGAGTTGCTCGGCGGCAGCCTTGGCCAGGTCCGGTGGCAAAAAGTCTTTGTCCGGGTTGTAGTCCGCTTTGAGATAGCGCGTCAGGTCCTGCAAATCGCCTGGGTTCAGCGTGCCCGCAGCCTGCTTCAAGCGCAGGTTGTCGAGGATGTAGTCATAACGGCTGTTGTTGTAGTTGCGCACCGACGAGTAAAGCTGGCGCTGCGCATCCAGTACGTCGACGATGTTGCGTGTGCCCACCTGATAACCGATCTCCGTAGCTTCCACCGCGCTCTGGTTTGAGATGATCGACTGGCGGCGTGCCTGTACCTGCTCCACGTCGGTGTTCACCGCGCGGTGCAGGTTGCGCGTGTTTTCGACCACCTGGCGGCGCAGGCCTTCACGTTGCTGCTCGCTCTGGTCGAGGCGTGAATACGATTCGCGCACTTGCGAACTGGTCAGGCCACCGCTGTAAATCGGGATGTTCAGGCGCAGGCCGATGGTGCGCTGCGACACGTCGCCACCGTATGGCACCGGTAACTGGTTCGGGTTGCTCAAGCCGAGCGCGTCGTTGTCGCCTTTTTCGTACTGCGCCACGGCGTCAAGGGTCGGCAAGTGGCCGGCTTTGCGCTGTCGCAGGGTTTCTTCGGCGGCGGTGACCGCGTAGTTGCTGGCCAGCAGGTTGAGGTTCTGGCGCCCGGCGGTTTCGACCCAGGCTTTGGCGTCATTCGGCGCCGGTGGCAGCACCGGCAGCGTATGCACGATGCCTTGAATTGCGTTGTACTGGCGGTTGGTCAGCGTGATCAGCGCTTCGAAGGCGTCATCCACCTGGCGCTGCGCGACGATGCGGTTGGCGCGCGCGGTGTCGTAGCTGGCTTGAGATTGCAGCACGTCGGTCTTGTCCGACAGCCCCACATCAAAGCGTTCGTTGGACTGGTCGAGCTGGCGCTTGAAGGCGTTTTCTTCGGCCTTGGTCGAGGCCAGGTTGTCTTGGGCGCGCAACACCGCGAAGTAGCTCTCGGCACTTTGCAGGATCAGGTTCTGTTCGGTGGCAGAGAGCTGCAGCGAGGCTTGTTCGTTGACGGCTTCGGCGGCCTGCAGTTGGAACCAGCGGTCGGCGCGAAACAGCGGCTGGCTCAAGGTCGCCCGCCAGGAGTGCGCGTCGCGGTTGAGGGTGGATGCCGGTTGGTCGATCTGGGTGCGCACATTATTGCTGTCGGCGCTGGCCGACAGGTTCGGCAGCAAGCCTGCGCGGGCCTGGGGCACCACTTCTTTCTGCGCGCCGTATTGGGCACGGGCGGCCGCCAGGTCGGCATTGTTGTTCGCCGCTTCCTGGTAAACGCTGACCAGGTCGGTTTTGGCGGACAAGGGCGCTTCGGCTGCCCAGACCATTCCATTGGTCGCACAAGACACGGCGAGAGCCAGTGAGAGTTTGCGCAGCATGAGGCGATCCCTAGTATGAATATTATGGCTGTAATTTATCGCCCAAGGCCAAGCTTGGCAACGGGTTGCGTCACGCATTGCGGCAACGCCCGAGTGTAGTGGCGCTTGCGCTGCGCAACAATCCCGTAATCACGCCATTCATCACGCTGAATACACCGCTGTTGGCAATTTGCCCACGCCATGGTCTAGACTGGCCGTGTTCTTGTCGGGGTGCCTTGTTGGAAGGCTGAGATCGGTAAATACCGGATCCCGTTGAACCTGATCAGGTTAGCGCCTGCGTAGGGAACAAGATTTCTCGTCACCCGGCGAGTCCTCTTGTGCTTCGTCCGGGATGTTGTTCGACAATCGAACAACCCTCGTGCCTTGCACAGCACTGGTTTCAGTGCATCCGTCCGTCACAGGTTCGCTCCGACAAAAATCCACCGCCTGGATAGTTGGAGAGCCCGTGATGAGCACCGAATTAAAAAGCCAAAAATCAAAAAATACCGTGCACTTGAGTGAGTCGGCCAAGGTCGACGCAGGGTCTGTGCAGCCGTTTACCCGCTCGCAAAAAATCTACGTGCAGGGCACTCGCCCGGACATTCGCGTGCCGATGCGCGAAGTCAGCCTGGACGTGACACCGACTGATTTCGGCGGTGAAATCAATGCGCCGGTGGTGGTGTATGACACTTCCGGCCCGTACACCGACCCGAATGTGATCATTGATGTGCGCAAAGGCCTTGGCGATGTGCGTTCGCCGTGGATCGAAGTGCGTGGCGACACCGAGCGCTTGCCAGGTCTGAGTTCACACTTCGGCCAACAGCGCCTCAGCGATGCCGAACTCACCGCGCTGCGTTTCGCCCACGTGAAAAACCCGCGCCGCGCCAAGGCGGGCGCCAACGTCACCCAGATGCACTACGCGCGCAAAGGCATCATCACTGCCGAGATGGAATACGTCGCCATCCGCGAAAACATGAAGCTCGAAGAGGCACGCGCCAGCGGCCTGCTTGAGCAGCAACATGCCGGCTACAGCTTCGGCGCCAGCGTGCCGAAAATCATCACCCCGGAATTTGTGCGCGAAGAAATCGCCCGTGGCCGCGCGATCATTCCGGCCAACATCAACCACACCGAACTTGAACCGATGATCATCGGCCGTAACTTCCTGGTGAAGATCAACGGCAACATCGGCAACAGTGCGCTGGGTTCGTCCATCGAAGAAGAAGTGGCGAAACTGACGTGGGGCATCCGCTGGGGTTCGGACACGGTGATGGATTTGTCCACCGGCAAGCACATCCATGAAACCCGCGAGTGGATCATCCGCAATTCGCCGGTGCCGATCGGTACAGTGCCGATTTACCAGGCCCTGGAAAAAGTCGGCGGCGCGCCGAAGACCTGACCTGGGAGCTGTTCCGCGACACCTTGATCGAACAGGCCGAGCAGGGCGTCGACTACTTCACCATCCACGCCGGCGTGCTGCTGCGCTATGTGCCGCTGACCGCCAAGCGTGTCACCGGCATCGTCTCGCGTGGCGGTTCGATCATGGCCAAGTGGTGCCTGGCGCACCACAAAGAGAACTTCACCTACACGCATTTCGACGAAATCTGCGAAATCATGAAGGCCTATGACGTCAGCTTCTCCCTCGGCGACGGCCTGCGCCCCGGCTCGATTGCCGACGCCAACGACGCCGCGCAATTCGGCGAACTTGAAACCCTCGGCGAGCTGACCAAGACCGCCTGGAAGCACGACGTGCAAACCATGATCGAAGGCCCGGGCCACGTGCCGATGCAGTTGATCAAAGAGAACATGGACAAGCAGCTTGAATGCTGCGACGAGGCGCCGTTCTACACCCTCGGCCCGCTGACCACCGACATTGCGCCGGGTTACGACCACATCACCTCGGGTATCGGTGCGGCGATGATCGGCTGGTTCGGTTGCGCCATGCTGTGCTACGTCACGCCGAAGGAACACTTGGGCCTGCCGAACAAAGATGACGTGAAGACCGGCATCATCACCTACAAGATCGCCGCGCACGCAGCGGACTTGGCCAAGGGGCATCCGGGCGCACAGATTCGCGACAACGCGTTGAGCAAGGCGCGCTTCGAGTTCCGCTGGGAAGACCAGTTCAACCTCGGCCTGGACCCGGACACCGCGCGTTCCTACCACGATGAAACGCTGCCGAAGGATTCGGCCAAGGTCGCGCATTTTTGCTCGATGTGCGGGCCTAAGTTCTGCTCGATGAAAATCACCCAGGAAGTGCGCGAGTACGCGGCCAACCAGCGCATTGAAGCGGTGGATGTGGACGTGGCCAAGGGCTTGGCGGAGCAGGCGGAGCGGTTCAAGCAGGAAGGCAGCCAGTTGTACAAAAAGGTCTGACACCGACGAGCATTCCCACGCTCTGCGTGGGAATGGATCATTGTAGAGGGGCAAGCCCCCTCCTACATTAGATTGCAGCTTGATTCG
>NZ_VUAZ01000211.1 GCF_009296165.1 Pseudomonas kitaguniensis
CAACTGTAAAACTGCTATCGCGAGCAAGCCCGCTCCCACAAACAGCAGAAGCGCATCTGCTGTGTATGCAAAAGCCGCCTTTGGTCTGTTTCAACCGCTCAATCTACTCAGCCACTTCAGCCCGCAACTGACGCGCCGCCGCCACCATGTGAACCAACGCCGCTTCAGTCTCCAACCAACCCCGGGTTTTCAACCCGCAATCCGGGTTCACCCACAACCGCTCCGCCGGAATCCGCTTAACCGCCTTGCGCAGCAAGTTCACCATCTGCGAAACCTCGGGCACCCGTGGCGAGTGAATGTCATACACCCCTGGCCCAATATCATTCGGGTAAGCAAACACCTCAAACGCCTCCAGCAACTGCATGTCCGAACGCGAGGTTTCGATGGTAATCACATCGGCGTCCATCGCCGCGATGGACTCGATCACATCGTTAAACTCGCTGTAGCACATGTGCGTATGAATCTGGGTTTCATCGCGCACACCCGAGGCGCACAAGCGAAACACTTCGGTGGCCCAATTCAGGTAGTGCTGCCACTGCGCCTGGCGCAGCGGCAAGCCTTCGCGAAAAGCCGCTTCGTCGATCTGCACGATCTTGATGCCCGCCGCTTCCAGGTCAAGCACCTCGTCACGAATCGCCAAGGCCAACTGGCGGGCCTGCACTTCACGGCTTACGTCTTCACGCGGGAACGACCACATCAGCATCGTTACCGGGCCGGTCAACATGCCCTTCATCACCTTGTGCGTGAGGCCTTGGGCGTAGCGCGTCCACGCCACAGTCATGGCCTGCGGGCGGCTCAGGTCACCAAAAATCACCGCCGGTTTCACGCACCGTGAACCGTAGCTCTGCACCCAGCCGAAGCGGGTGAATACATAGCCGTCGAGTTGCTCGGCGAAGTACTCAACCATGTCGTTGCGCTCGGCTTCACCGTGTACCAACACGTCCAAGCCGAGGTTTTCCTGCACTTCGACGGCGTGTTTGATCTCGCTGTGCATGGCGTCGACGTAGTCGGCCTGACTCAACTTGCCGGCCTTGTACGATTGGCGCGCCAGACGAATCGACGCGGTTTGCGGGAACGAGCCGATGGTGGTGGTCGGGAACAGCGGCAACTTAAGGCCGGCGCGCTGCTTCTGGATACGTTGCGCAAACGGCGATTGGCGTTGGCTATGCTCGGCGCTGATCGCCGCCACGCGGGCTTGCACCGCAGGCTTGTGGATACGTGGCGAAGCGGCGCGCGCGACGTGCACGGCGCGGCTTTGCGCCAGCGCCGCACGTACCTCAGGCGCATCGGGCTGGCCCACGGCCTTGGCCAGTAGCGCCACTTCTTCGCACTTCTGTACGGCAAACGCCAGCCAGCTTTTCAGCTCGGCGTCCAGCGAGTCTTCACGGCCCAGGTCTACCGGGCTGTGCAGCAGCGAACAGGACGGCGCAACCCACAGGCGCTCACCCAACTTTTGATGCGCGTGTTGCAGCGTGGCCAGGGCGTTTTCCAGGTCGCAGCGCCAAACGTTGCGCCCGTTGACCACGCCCAACGACAACACTTTGTACGCCGGCAGGCGGTCAAGAATGGTCGGGTACTGCTCCGGCGCACGCACCAGGTCGATGTGCAGGCCATCCACCGGCAGGTTGGCGGCCAAGCCGAGGTTTTCTTCGAGGCCGCCGAAGTAGGTGGCCACGAGTTTTTTCAGCGGGTCACGCTGGATCTGGTTATAGGCACGCTCAAACGCGTTTTTCCAGGCTTGCGGCAGGTCCAGCGCGAGGATCGGCTCGTCGATCTGCACCCACTCAACGCCCAGCTCCGCCAAGCGCTGGAAGATCTGGCCGTACAGCGGCAGCAAGCGGTCGAGCAGGTCGAGCTTGTCAAAGTCGCCGCCCTTGGCCTTGCCCAGCCACAGGTAGGTCAGCGGGCCGATCACCACCGGCTTGACGGTGTGGCCGAGGTCGCGGGCTTCTTGCACCTCTTCGAAGAGTTGATCCCAGCCCAAGTGGAAGTGCTGGTCGGCGCTGAACTCAGGCACCAGGTAGTGGTAGTTGGTGTCGAACCACTTGGTCATTTCCTGCGCATGAGCACCGCCGCAGCAGCTGTCGCTGACGCCACGCGCCATGCCGAACAGGGTGTGCAACGTGGCCTTGCCATCCGCTGGGCGGAAACGTTCAGGCACCACACCGAACATCAGCGAGTGCGTCAGCACCTGGTCGTACCACGCAAAATCGCCGGCGGGCAGCAGTTCGATGCCCGCTTGCTGTTGCAGCGCCCAGTGCGCTTTGCGCAGGTCACGGCCAACGGCGCGCAGGCCGGCTTCGTCGAGCTCACCCTTCCAAAACGCTTCCTGCGCTTTTTTCAGTTCACGATCGCGTCCAATGCGCGGAAATCCGAGGGAATGAGCGACTGCCATGACTTACAACTCCAATGCCGATATTTGATGACGGCCATTGTCTGCAAGCGACGATAGTGAAACAAACTCATTTTATTCTAGATGACCGCGAGTTTTTTTCATGTTGTAGCGACCTGCAGTAGAAGAAGTCGGCCAAGTCTACTGAGCGCAATCAAGCCGATTCTTGAACGTTTGTGATTGCCACTGCTAGCACTTTGCCTGCCATAGCGCCTACCATGCAAAGACTCAACTGCCCTAGACAGTGACCCATGATCAAAGCCAGCCTGCGTACCCACCTGACCCTCTGGTTTGCCGGTTTATCATTACTGACATTGTTGATCGTGGGCTTTTACATCGGGCATATCGCCACTGAGCAGGTTAAGCAAGCCAGCGGTAACGCATTGCTCAGCACCGCGCGCTCCAGCGCGGCGTTATTGGCCGTGGAGTTGCGTGAGCGTCAGCTTGAAGTGTCGCTGCTGAGCAAGGCACCGCGGTTTCGCCAAGGCGACCTGGATGCGCCGGACATCCTGACGTTGATGGAGCTGCGCACCCAATCGCGCGCCGAATATGCGTGGATGGGCGTGGCCGACGCCGACGGCCGTGTGCGCCAGGCAGTCAATGGCATGCTGGTCAACCAATCGGTGCAACAGCGGCCCTGGTTTCAGGCCGGCATGCGCAACGAGTACACCGGCGATCCACATGAAGCGGTGTTGCTCGCCAAGCTGCTGCCGAGTGTCAGCAATGACGAGCCGTTGCGCTTTATCGACTTTGCCGCGCCGATTCGCAATGCCAAGGGCGAGACGATTGGTGTACTCGGTGCCCACGCGCACTGGCGCTGGGTGACTCAGATCGTCGATTCGGCGGTGATGCAAAAGAACCCTGCACTCAAACTTGAAGCACTGATCATCGACGCCGACGGCAAGGTGCTTTACCCCGAGCTGCTCGCGGGCGAGCAAATGCCGCAGATTAACCTGCGCGCACCGTCGGGCTGGAGCACCGGCGATGGCTACGTCACTGCTGCGGTCGCGCTGCCGAGCCCCTCCAACGCCAACCTGTCGTGGTACATCGTGGTGCGCCAGCCGCTGGCAATAGCGCTGCACCCGGCACGCGAGCTGCTGTACAAATTGTTGGTGTTGGGCATGCTCGCCGCCATCGTGTTCGCCCTCGTCGCGTACTACCTGGCGTCGACTTTGAGCCGACCTATCGAGCAGCTAGCCAAATCCGCCAAACAGGTGCAGGAGCAGAAGCCCGGCGCCGTGTTCGCGCAACAGCATGCGGTGCTCGAAATCGCCCAACTGGGCCAGTCCATCAGTAGCATGACCCAATCGTTGCTCAACAAGGAGCGCGAGTTGCAGGAGGCCAACGCGTCTCTGGAAGCCACCGTGGCGCAACGCACTGCCGACCTGACGCAAGCCAACGCCGACCTCTTGAGCCTGGCGACTCACGACGCGCTGACCGGCGTGTACAACCGTCGTCGCTTCGACGAAAAACTCGCCGAGTACAGCCTGCTGTTCCAGCGCACCGGCCGCACCTTCGCGCTGCTGCTGATCGACGCCGACTACTTCAAGCGCGTCAACGACACCTACGGCCACGCCGTCGGTGATGACGTGCTGTGCCAACTCGCCGCCGTGATCGAAAGCGCCACCCGCGCCACCGACTTCGTCGCGCGTTATGGCGGTGAAGAATTTGCCGTGTTATTGCCCGAAGTCGAAGCGCCGGACAGCCCCGACGTGGTTGCCGAGAAGATCCGCGCGGCAGTCGCGGCGGCAATCTTCCCAAGCGTGGGCCACGTCACCGTGAGCATTGGTGTGGGCGTGGCCACGCCGTCGGATCGGGATTCACTGGCGCTGCTCAAGCGTGCGGATTTGCAGTTGTATGAAGCCAAGGGTACGGGTCGCAACCGAGTGGCGTGAGCCGCCCTGGTTTTGCCTGGCGCGCCACGGTGCCTGGCGCTGGGGCCGCTGCGCAGCCCCAGCTCCCCAAGCCAAACCTGCTCAACTGTGGGAGCGGGCTTGCTCGCGATGCAGTCACCTCGGTGTGCCTGATTGATAAGTTGATCGCTCCCACAAAAGCGCGCCGAGCTTTTACATCAACGGAATCGAGTAACTCACGAACAGCCGATTCTGGTCCTGGTCGCGTGCCACTTCGCTGCGTGACACGCCGTTGCGCCAGCCGAAACCAAGGTTCTTGAACGTGCCGCTTTGCACCACGTAATCCAGCGAAATATCGCGCTCCCATTCGCTGGCATTGTTGCCGGCGGTGGTGAGGATATGGTCGCCCTTCAAGTACATCACCGACGCTTTCAGGCCCGGCAGGCCGAGTGCGACAAAGTCGTAGGCGTATTGCGCGAAGGCCGTGCGTTCACCGGCCTGGATGAATGTTTGCACGGTGCGGTCGGTGTAGAGGTACAGGCTGGCACCGCCCTCGCCTTTGTTGACCAGGCCGCCCTGGTTGAGTTGGGCGAAGTTGCTGTCGTCCGAGACTTGCTGGTAACCGGCAGTAATCGCGTGCGGCCCCAGCGAGTAAATGAACGCGGCGCTCCAGGTGTTGTTGTCGATTTCGCCATTACCGTTCTTGGTATAACCGCCCAACTTATAACCTTCGGCGCGGCCGGCGACGCTGCTGTTTTTGCCGTCAGAAGTAGTTTTGAAGTAACGCAAATCGGTTTTTAATGAACCGTAGTCGCCCAACGGTAATACATGGATCAAGCCGGCAAAGTGCTGCGTGTAATAGTCTTCGAGGTTGGCATAGTAGTACTGGACCATCAGGTCCTTGTTCACTTGATAGTCGGCGCCGGCGTAGTTGAATGTGTTGCTTTCCTGGGTGCCGCCCGCCGCTGCCAGGCCGCTGCGGTCGCTGGAGCCACGCCCGGTGGTGTGCTGCAATTGGCCGCCGACCAGGGTCAGGTTGTCGATGTCTTTACTGGTGACTTGCGCGCCTTCAAACGACTGCGGCAACAGCCGGCCATCGTTGCTCACCAGAATCGGCAGGTTTGGGCGCAGGTAGCCGTAACGTGCTTCGGTTTTGGCGAAACGTGCCTTGGCCGTCGCCCCTGCACGTGCCCAACTGTCCGCTGCCTTGCCATCGTCGGTGGGGATCATCGAACTGCCGACATGGCGGCCGGTGCCGCTGTCGAGGTTCACGCCGAGCATGCCGATGGCGTCGAGGCCAACGCCAACCGTGCCGTCGGTAAAACCCGATTGGTAGTTGAGGATAAACGCCTGGCCCCACTCTTCGGTCTTGGACGGCGCAGCGGCGCCATCGCGGTTGTCGTTATTGAAGTAGAAATTGCGCATGTTCAAATTGGCTTTGCTGTCGCTTAAAAAATCAGCCGAGGCCAAGGGGCTCAGGGCAATGCCCACGCCGCCAGTCAGTACGCTTAACACAGTCAAAGTAGCTTTCATCAGGACGAACTCCGGCGCGGAATCCAAGTTCCGGGCGCATAAAACAGGCAGCAGGAAGCACACGGCCATCGTTAAGTTGGCCGGCGCGTTAACTAACGTTCAAGTACTTGGTTGGGCGAAGTGAACCTCCGTAAAACTTCAGTCAATCAATCCATGAGCGTCATAAAACGGATACGGTCCCGGGTATTCTCCGAACACCCCGTTGTGGCTGATCAAACCGTGTTGCGCATCCCAGCGGTGCAACAAATAACCCGCCGGTTCCAGGTTGAAATGCGCGGGTGCAGCGTCTTGCAGGTCGAGCACAATCTGGTGCGAGGTGCCGGGGCATACGCAACTGAAACTGCCGCCAAAACGCCGCTGCAGTGGCCGGTGCAAATGCCCACAGAGCAGGCGTTCCACTTGCGGGTGGCGGGCGACAACGTGCTCAAACGCGTCGGCGTTGATAAACGGTTCCTGGTCCATGTGCCCGATGCCGCTGATAAACGGCGGGTGATGCAGCACCAGCAACGTCGGTGCCTCGGGGCGCAGCGCCAACTGTTGGTCGAGCCACTGCAACTGGCTGTGCAACAACTGCCCGCCGTGGCCACCGGGAATGGTCGAGTCGAGGCCGATCAGGCGCAGCGGATAATCGTCCACCACCCAATCCAGCGGGCCGTCTGCCGATGCCGGCAAGTAAGCGTGATCGGCAAACGCCGCCAGCAACGGCGCGCGCGAATCGTGGTTGCCGGGCACCAGATAGCACGGCATGTGCAGGCGCGCGAGTTCGGGGTGCAGCACGGCGTATTCATCAGCGCGGCCAAAATCCACCAGGTCGCCGCTGATCACCACGATGTCGGGGCGTGGGTGACTCGCGTTCAAGTGGTCGACGCGCGGCGCAGCGCGCCCAACGTATCGACCACGCCATAGGTCAGGCGGTTGCCGGCTTTGAGGTGCAGGTCGCTGATCTGCGCAACTAGAAATGGACGGTTCACAAGCAAAGTCTCACGCATTCAGGGTAAACAACATGTGCGGCGCGATGGCCAAGGCAATCGGCGCGCCGACGGCGTAAAAGTGGTTGTCGCTGCTGTCCACCAGCAGCGGTTGCGGGCCGCCCACGTCCACCAGCAAGCGGCTTTGCGCGCCCTGAAAAAACTGCGCCAGCAGGTGGCCGTGCAAGTGCCCCTCGCCTTCCATCACGCGCAAGTGTTCGGGGCGGCAGTACACGGTGGCGGGCTGCTCAAACGCGTGCCACGGCAGTTCGCCGCCGCAGACTTTAAGGCCATGCGCAGTGCGCTCAAGCACCGCGAAGGCATTCAGGTTGCCGACAAAACCTGCCACGAACGCGTTAGCCGGTTGCTGGTAGATTTGCCGCGGGCTGGCCAGTTGCGCGACACGCCCCTGCTCCATCACCAGAATGCGGTCGCCCAGCGCCATGGCTTCGCCCTGGTCATGGGTCACAAACACTGCAGTAATACCGAGGCTGCGCAACAGTTGATCCAGCTCGCTGCGCAGGCGCTCGCGCAGTTGCGCATCCAGCGCCGCGAGTGGTTCATCCAGCAACAGCACTTTGGGGCGCGGCGCCAGGGCACGCGCGAGTGCCACGCGTTGACGTTGGCCGCCCGACAGCTCATGAATGCTGCGCTTGGCGTGATTGCGCAGGCCTACCAGTTCGAGTAATTCGTCGCAGCGCCGGTTGCGCTCCTGCGCCGCCACACCGCGAACCTTCAAGCCATAGACGATGTTGCCAGCCACATCCAGGTTGGGAAACAGCGCGTAATTCTGGAACACCATGCCCACGTCGCGGCGCTCAATGGGCAGGCGCGTCACGTCCTGGTCGCCAAAAAATACCTGGCCGACATCCGGGCGTTCCAGCCCCGCAATCAGGCGCAAGGTGGTGGTTTTGCCACAACCGGACGGGCCAAGAATCGCCAGGGTTTCACCGCCCTCCACGGTCAAGTTCAGGTCATGCACGGCCACGGTGCCGTCGGCGAATGCCTTGCGACAGCCTTGCAGGCGGATAGTGATAGCGGTCATCGACGCTCTCCACGGGACAAACGGGCGCTGATGGCCTGCAACGCAATCAGCAGCGGCACGATCATCAGCAAAAAGATAAGGGTGTAGGCGCTGGCAATTTCCAGCCGCGCCGAGGCGTAGCTGTCGGCCAGACCCACGGGCAGCGTTTTGGTCATGGGCGTGTGGAGCATCCAGGTCAGGTTGAATTCACCCAGGCTCAGGGTGACCACCATCAACACGCCGGCCAGAATGCCCGCGCGGCAGTTTGGTACCACCACGCTGAAAAAGCGTTTGATTGGCCCCGCACCAAGGCTGGCCGCCGCCTCTTCCAACAGCGGCAGTTGCTGGCGCTGCATCACCGCCATGACCGGGCGTACCAGAAACGGCAAGGTGAACAGCACATGGCCGACCAGGATGAATAACCAACTGCTGCGAAACGTGCCGAACTGGCCGTAGGTCAGCAGCAATGCCAAGGCGCTGGCCAGGCCCGGCATCGCCACCGGCAGCACCATCAATTCCTCGAAGGCGCGACTGAAGCGGTTGTTCATGCGCACCAGGGCGTAGGCCGCCGGCACGCCGACCACACACACGCACACCGCGCACGCCACGGCCAGTTGCAGCGACAGCCAAACGGTCGGCGAATAGGCCTGCCACACTTGAAGCAACCAGTCGAAGGTCAAGCCGCTGGACACACCGACGAAGAAGTTGCGCGTCAGCCCGGCAAGCAATGACATCAGCACCGGCACCAACATGAAGGCGCACACCAGCAAGGTAAACAGCAGTTGCAGCACAAACAGCGATGAGCGCTTCACAGGACTGTCCCCGCGTTTTTCACCAGGCGCCGGGTCAGCAACAACACGGCCCAGGTCACCGCGCCGAGCACCACCGAGAGTGCCGCCGCGACGGCGAAGTTGGCGTAGTTGGTGAACACGTTATAGATGGCCACCGGGGTCACATTCAGGCGTGTGCCCAAGGTAAACGCGGTGCCGAAAGCGCCCATCGAGGTGGCGAAACAGATGGCCCCGCAGGATGCCAACGCCGGCGCCAGGCCCGGTACGATCACGTCGCAGACCACGCGCCAGTGCCCTGCCCCCAGCGAATGCGCGGCTTCTTCAAGGCTGCGGTCGAGGCTTTCGCACGCGGCCATCACCGTGAGGATTACCCGCGGAATCGAGAAGTACAGGTAGCCGACAAACAGCCCCGCCAGCGAGTAGGCAAAGATCCAGCGCTCACCCGCCAACTGCAGGCCGAGTGCCGCAAACAAGCCCTGACGCCCGGCCAACAGGATCACCAAAAACCCCACCACCACGCCGGGAAACGCTAGCGGAAACGTGAGCAACGCCACCAGCGCCGAGCGCCCGAAAAACTGTTGGCGCGCGAGGAATACGCCGCTGATGCCGCCCACCAATAACGCCGCGAGTGTGACCACCAGCGCGAGTACCAGGGTTTGCCCAAGGCTGCCCAAATACTGCGCGCTGCTGAGTACCTGCCAATAGCCGCTGCCGTGGCTGTCGCGACGTTCAGTGCCGAGTACGATCAGGTGCGCCAACGGCAATAGCCAGAACGCGAGCAGCACTGCAAACGCCGGGGCCAAGGCCCAGGCTGCGTGTTTTGCCGATGCGGCCACTTACTTGACCTCGTTCAGGTAACGGGCGGCGAAGGCTTCCTGCACAGCGGCCATTTTTTGATAATCGACCACACCGGCACGCGCGTAATCGCTGTCGGGCAAGAACTGCGCGGCGACCTCGGCGGGCATTTTAACCGGGCGCACCGGGCGCAGATACGCCTTGGCCCACAAGGCTTGGCCTTGATCGGAGAGCACAAAATCCAGCACCTTTTCGCCATTCGCGCGGTGCGGCGCGTTGGCCACCAGGCTCATCACGTACGGCACGCTGATGCTGCCCTCCTTGGGGATCACGAAGGCCACGTTGGCGCCGTCTTTGTAGCGTGCGCGGTAGGCGTTGAAGTCGTAGTCGACGAGTATCGGCAGCTCGCCGGAAAGCACCCGCGCATAGGCGGTTTGCTTGGGCACGATGGGCGCGTTTTTCGCGAGCTTCTGGAAGTACTCGATGGCCGGGGCGAAGTTGTCGAGGTCGCCGCCCATGGCACGGTTGATCGCCACCGCCGAGACGTAACCGACAAACGCGCTGGACGGGTCGAGGTAACCGACCATGCCTTTGTATTCAGGCTTGAGCAGGTCGGCCCAGCTTTGCGGAACCGGCAAACCGCCCAGCGCATCGACGTTGACCATGATGCCCAAGGTGCCGGAGTGGATCGCGAACCAGTGGCCGTCAGGGTCTTTCAAACCGGCGGGGATCTGCTCCCAACCCTTGGGCTTGTAGCCCTCGACCACGCCGGCCTTTTGCGCCTGCAAGCCGAAGGTCACGCCGTAGTACACAACGTCGGCGACCGGTGCGGTTTTTTCGGCCACCAGTTGCGCCAGCGACTGGCCGGAGTTCTTGTTGTCGAGCGGCACTTGCACGCCGGTGTCGGCGCTGATCGCCTTGAGCTGCGCGCCCCAATCGGCCCAATCCGGCGGGCAGTTGTAGCAAATCGCGGTCTCTGCAGCCTGAGCCAAACTGGCCGCGCCGCACAGCAGCACGGCGGCCAGGGTTTTACTGAATGCGCGCATCGAGGGTCTCCTCATGGGGTTGAGTACTTTCGCCTGGCCGGATGTGGCAAGGCAGGCAATGGGAAATCGGAGCGTTGCCGGCGATCTGCGCCAGCAACTGGTCAATCACGGTGCTGGCGAGCAAGGCGATGGGCTGCACCACGCTGCAGAGCGTGGGGTGCATCTGGGTGCCGAGGGCGATGCCGTCAAAGCCCATGACCGAGAGTTGCTCGGGCACATTCCAGCCGTTACGGCGCAGTTCGGCGATCAGGCTGATCGCCAAAAAATCGTTGGAACACACCAACGCAGTGGGTGCGTCGGGGCCACTGAGGTACGGCGCGATGGCGGCGAATTCGGCCTGGGTATGCGCGGGCATTTCGATTACCGCGCGGCTTTTCAGGCCGTATTCTTTCATCGCATCGCAGTAACCTGCGTAGCGCAGGCGCGCCCGGTCGGACTGCAAGGCGGGGCCGGCAACCATGCTGATGCGGCGGTGCCCGGCTTCCAGCAAGTAACGCGTGGCGAGTGCCATACCGGCGCGGTTGTCGACCGACACGGCGCTGTAGTTGGGGTTGCTCGGTTGGTGGTAAGCCAGCACGAACGGGGTTTGCTCGGTGTTCAGGCTGCTGAGTACGCTGTTGCTTTCGGCATCGGTGACCGTCAGCACCAGGCCATCGACGCGCTGGCGCAGAAGCTCTTCGACCACAATGCATTCGCGCTCGCTGCTGTAGTCGGTGGTCGCCAGCAACAGGCTGTAACCGCGTAACCGTGCGGCACGCTCCATGGCCTGGAACTGTTCGGCGAACACCGGGTTGAGCAGGTTGGGCACCACCACGCCGATCAGTTGGGTGGTTTGCAGGCGCAGTTGGCGGCCAAGCAAATTCGGCCGAAAGCCCAATTCACGCGCGGCGCAAAACACCTGCTCACGGGTGGCCGGGCGCACCTGATCGGGGGAAGCAAAAGTGCGGGCGGCGGTAGCGCGGGACACGCCGGCCAGCCGCGCAACGTCTTTTAAATCAGTCATTGTTACTCGCTTGAGATCGATCTCATTGGCGAGGACAGTAACGGCGGAATATGGCAGGAAGGTGGTAAGCAGATGACAGTTTGATTGCAGCGCACCTGATGTACACCGATCAAACTGTGGGAGGGGGCTTGCTCCCGATGGCGGCGTGTCAGTGCCAGATGTGCCG
>NZ_VUAZ01000212.1 GCF_009296165.1 Pseudomonas kitaguniensis
TGAAAAGCCCCGACTGGTTCGGGGCTTTTTTATGCGCGGCCGGTTTGTGAGGAGCCATGCGCCCAACTGTGGGAGCGGGCTTGCTCGCGATGGCATCAACCCGGCAGGCCTGATAGACCGAGGCGCCTGCATCGCGAGCAAGCCCGCTCCCACAAAAGCGCGGAACACTTAAGTGGCAGAGTGCTCTATAACTTCAAGACCTTCATCCTGCCTCGATGCCGCGCTGGCGTCCTGCAAGGCGTTGACCGTCAAGCTCTACGCCCAGAAGAAAGACATTCCCCTCACCGGCGTGACGGTCGAGGTCACCCACGACAGCGCCGAGGAGCAAAAGGGCAAGTACAGGCTCAACTGACCCTCAAGGGCGTGCTCACCGACGAACAGCGCGATGAACTGCACCGTGTGGCGGATCGCTGCCCGGTGCACAAGCTGATGACCACCGCAGACGTCACCATCGAGACGCAGCTGTCCGAAGGTGCGTTCAGCCAATAGCGGCAAAGCGCCGCCGAGCGGGTTGTGCTCGGCAGCCGCTAAGCCGCTCAAACAGGAATTGTCAGTTAGCCATAGCGCTGAATTGCCTGCGCTATGGCCGGAACAGGCGCTGAAATCAGCCCTTGAACACTTCATCCAGCAAGTTATGCATCGACTGGAAGGCCCGTGCAGCGGTCTTCGCGTCGTACATCATCTTGCCTGGCACATTGGCGTGCGGGTCGGTAAACGAGTGCACGGCACCGCCGTAGCTGAGCAACTGCCAATCTACACCGGCCGCATTCATTTCATCTTCAAACGCCGGCAGTTGTTCTTTTGGCACCAAGGGATCGGAGGCGCCGTGCAGCACCAGCACTGAACCTTTGATGTTCTTTGCATCCGCAGGGTTTGGCGTGTCGAGCGTACCGTGGAACGACACGGCGGCCTTCAACGGTGCGCCGGTACGGGCGAGTTCCAGCGAGCAGCAACCGCCAAAGCAGAAACCAAAGGTCGCCAGTTTCGAGGTATCGACGGCAGCTTCGGTCTGGCCCTGCAGTTGCTCAAAAGCGGCCTGCATGCGTGTGTTCAGCAACGCGCGGTCATCCTTCAACGGCATCATTGCAGCACCCGCCTCATCGCCATTCGAGGGGCGCACGGTTTGCCCGTAAAGGTCGGCGACCAGCACCACGTAGCCCTTGGCGGCAACACTTTTGGCGATTTCTTCAGCGCCAGAGCTCACACCCATCCAGTTCGGTGCCATCAGCAGGCCAGGCAGCGGGCCTTTATGGCTGGCGTCAAACGCGAGGCGGCTTTCATAAGACTGGCCATCAATCTGATAGACCACGGAACGCACAGTGACTTGGCTCATCATTTACTCCAGTTGCAGTGGGCTGAAACGAAAAAACCCGCCAAGGCGGGTTTTTCCACAACGGTGTTAAACCGACAGTTCAACCAACAGCTTGTTCAGTCGGCGCACATAAGCGGCCGGGTCCTTCAAGCTGTCACCGGCGGCCAGTGCGGCCTGGTCAAAGAGGATGTGCGACAGGTCGCCAAAACGCTCTTCACTTTGCTCGCCGTCGAGTTTCTCGATCAGCGGGTGAGCCGGGTTGAATTCGAAGATCGGCTTGGAATCCGGAACCTTCTGGCCGCTGGCTTCGAGGATCTGACGCATCTGCATGCCCATGTCCTGCTCGCCGATGGCCAAAATCGCCGGAGAGTCGGTCAGACGGTGGGAAACCCGCACTTCGCTGACGGCATCGCCCAAGGCAGTCTTGATTCGCTCAACCAGGCCTTCTTTGGCCTTGGCGACTTCTTCGGCTTCTTTCTTCTCTTCTTCGGAGTCCAGGTTACCCAGGTCCAGGTCACCACGGGCCACATCGACGAAGGTCTTGCCGTCGAACTCGCTGAGGTAGCTCATCAGCCACTCATCGATACGGTCGGTCAGCAGCAGTACTTCGATGCCTTTCTTGCGGAAGACCTCAAGGTGCGGGCTGTCTTTGACCGCTTCGTACTTCTCGCCAGTCAGGTAGTAGATCTTGTCCTGACCTTCCTTGGCACGGGCCAGGTACTCGGCCAGCGACACGTTTTGCTCCGCGTCGGTGCCTTGAGTCGAGGCAAAGCGCAGCAAGCCGGCGATTTTTTCCTTGTTGGCAAAATCTTCCGCCGGGCCTTCTTTCATAACCTGGCCGAAGTTTTTCCAGAAGCCCTTGTATTGCTCAGGCTCGTTCTTCGCGAGTTTTTCCAGCATGTCGAGCACGCGCTTGGTCAGCGCCGACTTCATGGAGTCGATGATCGGGTCTTTCTGCAGGATTTCCCGCGACACGTTCAGCGACAGGTCGTTGGAGTCGACCACACCCTTGATAAAACGCAGGTACAACGGCAGGAAGGATTCCGCCTGGTCCATCACGAACACACGCTGCACGTACAGCTTCAGGCCTTTAGGCGCTTCACGCTGGTACAGGTCGAACGGAGCACGCGCCGGTACATAGAGCAGCGAGCTGTATTCCAGCTTGCCCTCAACCTTGTTGTGGCTCCAGCTCAGCGGGTTTTCATAGTCGTGAGCAATGTGTTTGTAGAACTCCTGGTATTCCTCGTCTTTGACCTCGGTACGAGGGCGGGTCCACAGCGCGCTGGCACGGTTGACCACTTCCCATTCCTGGGCTGGAGCCTCTTCGCCTTCTGCCGCCGCCTGCTCTTTAGGCAACTCGATCGGCAGCGCGATGTGGTCGGAGTACTTCTTGACGATGTTGCGCAGGCGCCAGCCGTCGGCGAATTCGTCTTCGGCGGCCTTCAGGTGCAACACGATACGCGTACCGCGATCAGCCTTTTCGACGGTGGCGATTTCAAACTCGCCCTCGCCTTTGGAAGACCAGTGCACACCTTCGCTGGCGTCGAGGCCCGCACGGCGGCTGAACACTTCAACTTTGTCGGCAACGATGAAAGCCGAGTAGAAGCCCACACCGAATTGGCCGATCAGGTGCGAGTCTTTCTTCTGGTCGCCCGAGAGGTTTTTCATGAAATCGGCCGTGCCGGATTTAGCGATGGTGCCCAAGTGGGTGATCGCGTCTTCGCGGCTCATGCCGATACCGTTGTCTTCAAGGGTGACGGTTTTGGCGTCTTTGTCGAAGCTCACACGGATTTTCAGCTCGGCGCCACCTTCCAGCAACTCAGGCTTGGACAAGGCTTCGAAGCGTAATTTGTCGACGGCGTCAGAGGCGTCGAGATCAATTCGCGAAGGAAAATTTCCTTGTTGGAATACAGCGAATGGATCATGAGGTGCAGCAGTTGCTTCACCTCGGTCTGGAAGCCCAGGGTTTCCTTTTGAGTTTCCACACTCATGGTCATCAAACTCCAATTGGATGGCAGTGGCCGCGCCCTTGAGGGTTGGCGGCGGGTTGTCTTCAAAGTTGGGGGCTAAGGCGAGGATTTCAAGGGCGCGATGACTGCTCAATCTTGAAATCTGCGTAGGCAATGGCAATCGCTCAAACGCGAGGCCGCTACAGGCTGGTGCCGGGGGGATTTGAGGCGTTTGCGTTGCGACTGAAAGTTCCTCGACACTCTTTGTTTATATATCTATGGAATAAAAGGAACTAATGCTGAGCACCCATGCTCGAAAGGCCACTAGATATCTTCAATAAGGAGAAACACCCCATGCGTAAAACTTTAGCTGTTTCCATGATGTTGGCCGCTGCCCTCGGTCTCGCTGCCTGCGATAAAAAATCCGAAGACAAAGCCCAAGACGCAGCCGCGCATTCTGAGCAAGCTCAGAAAGACATGGCCAAGGCTCAGGACAAAGTAAACGACGCTGCGAAAGAAAACGCCGACGCTGCTAAAGCTCAGGCTGAATCGAACGAAGCCGCAGCAAAAGAAGCCGCACCTGCAGAAGCACCAGCAGCTCCAGCCAAGCCTTAATAGTTTGGTTTGAAGCACGCAGTTGCAAAAAAGAAAGCCCGCTTACATAGCGGGCTTTACTTTGCCTGCGTTTTTTGTCCGGGCAAAAAGTTGGAGTCGTTTTACCCCCCTTAAGCGTTAAGACAGCGATTCCTTAGACGCCTCCGGCACCGACATGTCGGTGGGGGTGTAAACCATCACCTGCAGTACGTCGGAATGAAACTCCCGGCGATACAGCACCACCACTACCCCGCTGCTCATCAGCATGAACAACCAAGGGCTGACAAACCACGCCAGCATGGTCATGCCGAAGTAATAAGCACGCAGGCCAAAGTTGAATTGGTTGGCCGCCATCGAAATCACCCGCGCCGCCCGCAGCGCAAACGCCTTGCGCTCCTGCTCCGACACATGCCGCTCACCAATCATTGGCGCCGAGCCCACCAGCACTGCTGCGAAGTTGTATTGGCGCATGCACCAACTGAACGTGAAGAACGCGTAAACAAAGACCATCGCCAGGCACAACAGCTTGATTTCCGACATGCCCTGGGAAGCCTGCTGCACCATCGGAATGTCCGCCAGCAGTGACACCGCGCGCTCGGAAGCGCCGAGTACGGTGAGGATACCGGCAAGGATGATCAAGGTGCTGGAGGCGAAGAACGAGGCGTTGCGCTCCAGGTTGCCGATCACGCTGGCGTCGGCGATACGGTTATCGCGCAGCAGCATGCGGCGCATCCAGTCTTCGCGGTACAGGTGCAGCACGCTGGCCAGGCACGCGGTGTCACGGGCTTTCCAGGTGGCGTAACGGGTGTAACCGCCCCAGCACAGCACGAACCAGAGGGCGGCCAGCAGGTGGACTTGATTGGTTTCGACGAACGACATGCAGGTCCTTATAGAGTGGTTCCCCTGTGGGAGCGGGCTTGCTCGCGATGGGTTGCGAAGCAGCCCCAAAGCAGGCGCCGGGGAATGCCTGAAGTATTGCATTGCTCATTACAATCGCGGGCAAGCCCGCTCCCACACTGGATCGTGTTCAAACGCTGGGGAGATGTATCTTATAAGCATAAAAAATGCCCCGTATTGATTGATACGGGGCATTTCGGTGCAACCTTAAGCGGTGTATCAGGCGATGGCTTCGCTGCGCTTGCCGAGCATACGGTCAATCACTACGGCGACTACCAGGGTCATCACCGACGGCACCAGCCATGCCAGGCCCTGCTCGCTCAGCGGCAAGTCGGTCAACTGCTCAGGCATCCAACCCGCCAGGCCGGCGCCCTTTAGCGCGTCGATGCAGCCGAAGATGAACGACACCAGCATCACCGGGCCAACAATGCGGCCCTGCTCTTGCCAGAAGCCCTTGCAGAAGCTCAGGGCCACCAACACGATGCACGGTGGGTAGATCGCTGTCAGCACCGGGATCGAGAAGGCAATCAGCTTGGTCAGGCCCAGGTTGGACACAAACAGCGAGAACAGCGCGAGTATCACCACCAGGGTCTTGTACGACAGCGGCAGAACTTTGCTGAAGTACTCGGCGCAGGCGCAGGTCAGGCCCACGGCGGTAACCAGGCACGCCAGCGAGATCAGCACCGCCAAAAACCCACTGCCCAGCGAGCCGAAGGTGTATTGCACGTAAGCGTGCAGCACGGCTGCGCCATTCGCTGCACCGGCAGCAACAGCGTGGCTGCCCGAACCCAGACGGAACAGGCTGACGTACACCAGCGCCAAGCCCACGCCGGCAATCAGCCCGGCGATGATGGCGTAGCGCGTGATCAGCTTCGGCGACTCGACGCCACGCGAACGAATCGCGTTGACGATGACGATGCCGAACACCAGTGCGCCCAAGGTATCCATCGTCAGGTAGCCATTGATGAAACCTTGCGAGAACGGTGCGGCAACGTATTCCGGCGTCGCGACGCCTACTTCACCGGCCGGCAACGCAAACGCGGCGATGCCGAGAATAGCCAGTGCGATGATTTTCAGCGGCGCCAGAAACCGCCCTACGGTGTCCAACAGTCGGCCGGGGTACAAGGACACAAAAAACACCACCAGGAAGTACACCGAACTGTAGAGGAACAGCGCCAGCGGGCTTTCGCCGGTCAGCGGCGCCAAGCCGACTTCAAACGAAACCGTCGCCGTGCGCGGCGTCGCGAACAGCGGGCCGACCGCTAAATACGCCGCCGCTGCGAGCAGGCCACCGGCGACCTTGCCGATCGGGCTGCTCAACGCATCCATGCCACCGCCGACTTTGGCCAGGGCGATCACAGTGACCACCGGCAGGCCGACTGCGGTGATCAGAAAGCCCAGCGCCGCCATCCAGACATGCGGCCCGGACTGCAAACCAACAATAGGCGGGAAGATGATGTTGCCGGCGCCCACGAACAGCGCAAAGGTCATAAAGCCTAACGCCAGGATGTCCTGGCTTTTCAACACTTTCATTTGAGGAAATACCACACTACTGAATCGGAATTTAGAGAGGGATTCCCTGTGGATGAGGGAAATACTGCCGACCCGGATAGGGCTCGACGGTTCTGGCGCGAGGCTTCCTTTTGGGACGCGCGCGCACAAAGAGGCGGCAAGAGTACAGAATTGGGCCGACAAACGCACTGTTGCGGGGCGGACTGTCCGATAAGCGACATTTTAATGTCGCGTTTTTATACTTAACCTGGCAATACGGACGAACTGTGGGAGGGGGCTTGATCCGACTAGCGGTGTGCCAGTCAACCTGTACAGTGACTAATGCATGGCTATCGGGAGCAAGCCCCCTCCCACAGTTTGCACCTTCAGCAAACCCCAGAATGCACAAAGCCACCCCGGAAGGTGGCCTTTGCGTGGTGAAGCGTCGAGCTAAGCGCGAGGCTTACTTGACAGCCCAACCGGTCAGCTCGGACAACGCCTTGCCGATGTCATGCCAGCGAACGCACGGTTTTAA
>NZ_VUAZ01000213.1 GCF_009296165.1 Pseudomonas kitaguniensis
GCCTTGGACCAGTTAAGCGGCGAACTGCACGCCAGCACTCAAGCGGTACTGATCGAAAACAGCCGCGTGCTGCGTCAGGCGGTACTCGAACGCCAACTGAGTGCGCAAGGCCACCGAGGGGCTCAGCCCAAGGAGCTGAACCAAGGCGCTTGGGTGCAACTGCCGCGCCAGTCCGGCCAGCTCGCAGGCGATAGCAACACCACGCGCACCGCCCACAGCAGCACAGGCCTGTTGGTGGGGTTCGATCACACGCTGGAACAAGGCACGCGCCTAGGCGTGGTTGCCGGCAGCGGCAGCACCGATGTAAAGACCCAAGGCCGCGGCAAGGCGAGTGTCGACACCTATCAACTGGGCCTGCACGCAGGTCACAACTGGAACGCTTTTGGTTTGTATGGCGGCATCGCGTATGCGCAACATGAGGTCCAGACAAAACGTCGCGTCAGCTTCCCGGGCGTAGACAACCACCTGAGCGCCAAGTACGTCAGCCGCACCGTGCAGACGTTTGCCGAGGCGAACTATACGTTCAGCCACGACAGTTGGGATTGGCAGCCGTACCTGCAATTGGCCAATGTGCAGCAGCGCAGCGAAGGGTTCAAAGAGCGCGGCGGCATAGCGGCATTGCGTGGCAAGCGCTCTAAAGAGAGCGTCAACCTGACCACCGGCGGCGTGCGGGCCAACCTCGACCTAGGCAAAGCGCAGCTAGGCCCGTCATGGCTGAGCCTGCGCGGCGGCCTGGCTTACACGCATGCCAGCGGCGACTTGCAATCCACTACCCAGGCAGCTTGGGACGGCGGACGCGTGATG
>NZ_VUAZ01000214.1 GCF_009296165.1 Pseudomonas kitaguniensis
ACCGCTATCGCGAGCAAGCCCACAGTTGAATATCTACAGCCCGGACATTTGTGGAAGTGTTGATGCACTACACGGATCGCACCCGGCCAAGCCCTGACCGAAACCAGATTCCTCACACACCCAACCTCCCACAGTTGAATCGCTACAGCCCGGAGAATTTTTCCTGCTTCAAGGCCTCCCTATCCCACGCCCGGTGATGGTAGTGTGTGGAAATATTTCTGACATATTGATCAGAAATCTCCGACTCTAACTTCGCAAAGGAATGCCGTCAGCAATGCACTTCCCTATCAAAAAAAGCCTGGCTATCGCACTGTTTAGCGCCAGCCTCTCGGCAGTCGCCACCCCAGCATTTGCCAACATCAGCGCAGAACAAAGCGCCACCATCGTCAAACATTTCAGCGACACCTCGGTCACTGATTTTCGCGGTTTCCTCGGCGCTCTGGCCAAGGGCGACCTGGGCAAAACCGGCGATGCGGGACCGGCCATCAACGCCTTTCTCGCCAATCAAACCCTGACCGCCGACCAGCAGAACGAAATCAATCGTCTACTGGGCATTTATACGCGGGTGAAGTACGGCAAAGCCGCCCTCGAAACCCTGCGCGAACTGGTGGAAATCCCGACCTTCAATATCGATGGCCTGCCGCAGTACAAAAACCCGGAATTCCTCAAGATCGCCGACAAGATCCAGAGCCTGGCCAAAGCCTTCAACCTGAACTTCCGTAACATCGACAACCGCGTGTACGAAATTTCCCTGGAAGGCAGCGGCGATGAAGTGGTCGGCATCCACGCTCACGCCGATGTGGTGCCGGTAACCCCGGAAAACTGGGTGCTGAACGACGGTACGCGGCTCGACCCTTTCAAGGTCACGCTGATCGGCGACCGCATGTATGGCCGCGGCACCGAGGATGACAAGAACGGCATCGTGGTTGCCCTGTACGCGATGAAGGTGATCAAGGAAGAGAAGCTGCCGCTGGCGCGTAACTTCAAGCTGCTGGTGGACACCACCGAAGAAACCATGGGCGACGCGATCCCCTACTACTTCGAACGCAACCCTACGCCGCAATACAACCTGGCGCTGGATGGCGGCTACCCGGTGGTCATCGCCGAGAAAGGCTACGGCACCGTTATGGCGAGTTTCCCGGTGCGCAAGGGCGTCGGTAACGGCGCGGAAATTATCTCGATGACGGGCGGCATGGCCACCAACCAGATTCCATCGGCGTCAGTCGCGACGTTGGTCAGCGACACACCGGCCGAGCTGGCGGCCAGCTTGCAAACGGCCGGTGCC
This sequence comes from Pseudomonas kitaguniensis, assembly GCF_009296165.1. Lineage (GTDB taxonomy): Bacteria > Pseudomonadota > Gammaproteobacteria > Pseudomonadales > Pseudomonadaceae > Aquipseudomonas > Aquipseudomonas kitaguniensis. Next base: position 1,286 of record NZ_VUAZ01000214.1, read on the forward strand.
GAGTACGCCAAGCGCAATGGCGGCGATTTCGAGGTGGCCGCCAAGGTGGTCGGCAAAGACGTCACGTTGACGGTCACCGGTGTATCTGCGCATTCATCGGCGCCGCAATCGGGCGTCAACCCGGTGGCGCGCATGCTCGGGTTGATCCACAGCGTCGATGGCAAGATCGCGCTCAAGCACAACCACATCACCGACGCCGCGCGTTATGCGTCCGACAACTGGGGCCTGGATTACCTGGGTGGCCAGTTGGGCGTGGGCTTCTCCGATGCATTCATGGGGCCGCTGACCGCTTCGCTGACGTTTGTCGGGCAGGATGACAAAGCCTTCAAGTTGGCCGTGAACCTGCGCGTGCCGAAGGGCAAGTCCCCAGAGACACTCAAAACCGAAATCGCCGACAAGCTGAGCGCCTGGGACAAAACCTCCAAAGTCGAGGTGAACTTCACCTACTCGGTGGCGGCGCCGATGTACCGCAACCCTGAAGGTGAGTGGGTTAAAGCCTTGTTGGCGGTTGCCAGCGAAAACCTCGGCATGCAACACACGTTCGGCACCTCCGCCGGCGCCACCTCCGTGCATGACCTGCCCAACGGTGTGCAATTTGGCCTGGCGCGGCCGGAGGTGAAGTACACCGGGCACACCGACGGTGAGTTCAAGACCGTCGAGCAGTTCCTGCTCGATTTGCAGATCGTCACCGAAATGATGGGCCGTGTCGGGCAGTTGCCGACGCTCTGACTAACCACTGCGCCTGTTGTTGCGCGCTGCATGAAAACGCCGATCATCGCTGATCGGCGTTTTCGTTGATCACCTGTATCAGCCTGCCGCGCCTAGGAACGGCAGCGCCAGGTACAGCTTGATCACCACCGCATTGGTGATGTCGATAAAAAACGCGCCGACCATCGGCACCACCAGAAAGGCAATCTGCGAGGGGCCAAAGCGCTGAGTCACCGCCTGCATGTTGGCAATCGCGGTGGGCGTGGCGCCCAACCCGAAACCGCAATGGCCTGCCGCCAACACCGCCGCATCATAGTTGCTGCCCATCACCCGAAACGTCACGAAAATCGCGAACAGGGCCATCAATAACGCCTGTGCAGCCAACAGAATGACAATCGGCAATGCCAGCGCCGCCAGGTCCCACAGCTTGAGTGACATTAACGCAATCGCCAAAAACAACGACAAGCTGACATTGCCCAGCAACGACACCTCACGCTCAAACACCTGACGCCAGCCCATCGCCGACAGGCCGTTGCGCAACAGCACCGCGACGAACAGCACACACACAAAGGTCGGCAACTCAAACGCGGTGCCCCGAATCAAACCACTCAGCCAGGTGCCGACCTGCAGGCTGATCGCAAGCAACGCCAGCGTCTCGATAAACGAGAACGCGGTGATCGTGCGTTCCTGATCGGGCCGCTCAAAACCTTCCGGCTGGCGCGCTTGCGCCTGCTCAATCGCTGGCACCTGCACACGCTTGATCAGCAAGCGCGCGACCGGGCCACCAATCAACCCACCCAATACCAAGCCAAACGTCGCCGAAGCAATTGCCAGTTCAGACGCCGACGCCACGCCATACTTCTGACTGAACACTGCGCCCCACGCCGCGCCCGTGCCGTGCCCACCCGACAAGGTGATGGAGCCGGCCAGCAAGCCCATCAATGGGTCCAGCCCCAAGGCCTTGGCCAACGCGATGCCCATGGCATTTTGCAACACCAGCAGCGCCGTCACGACCAGCAGAAACATACCCAATACACGCCCGCCTTTTTTCAAGCTGGCAAAGTCGGCATTCAGGCCGATGGAGGCAAAAAACGCCAACATTAATGGCGTTTGCAATGAAGCGTCGAATCGCACTTCGATACCCGCCACTGCGCGCAACACAAGCAGTGACGCGGCAACCAATAAACCACCGGCAACCGGCTCTGGAATGCTGTAAGTCCGCAAAAAGCCGATTCGGGCCACCAGCCAACGCCCCAGCAACAGCACTAAAGAGGCGGCGACCAGCGTGGAATAAAAATCGAGTTGAAGCATCTGGGCAGTTCTCTGAAGTGAACAGGGCAAAAGGACTGGCCAGAGTAGAGGTCGCTGAACGGGTAAACACCCACTCGACGACACTCAAAGGAAACTACAGACAATTCCTACGCACTTCACAACCTGCCCTACGCGCCGGGAGAAAAAGCCGCACACACAAAAACGCGATCATCACTGATCGGCGTTTTCGTTAAATATGGAGCGGGAAACGAGACTCGAACTCGCGACCCCGACCTTGGCAAGGTCGTGCTCTACCAACTGAGCTATTCCCGCAAATGGCGTCCCCTAGGG
>NZ_VUAZ01000215.1 GCF_009296165.1 Pseudomonas kitaguniensis
CCTCAGCCCGCGCATGTCGGTGCAACAAATCATCGCCGAAGGCTTGCTGGCGCATGCCATCGGTACCGAACAGGAGCGTGAGGACGCGGTGATTCGCGTGCTGCAAGAAGTCGGGTTGGACCCGGAAAGCCGCCATCGTTACCCGCATGAGTTTTCCGGAGGCCAGCGCCAGCGCATCTCCATCGCGCGTGCGCTGATCATGGAACCGGCGCTGATATTGCTCGACGAACCCACCTCGGCACTCGACCGCACCGTGCAAAAACAAGTGGTGGACTTGCTGCGCGAGCTTCAGGCCAGGCACGGGCTGACTTACCTGTTTATCAGCCACGACTTGGCCGTGGTCCACGCCCTGGCCCACGACATGATTGTGATCAAGGACGGCAAAGTGGTTGAGCAAGGCTCGGCGCAGTCGATATTCGATGACCCGCAGCATCCGTACACACGCGAGCTGCTGCACGCGAGTAGCTTGAAACGTGCGCCGGCAACCCCGCAGGCTCTATTCTTATAATCACATTTGAGCGCTAAGCTAGGCGCATGGATGACTCAGACTATTTACGCCTGCTCACCGTAGCGGCCGAACAAGCCAACGCGTTCCTCTCCAATGCCCGCAAATGGGAGCGTGAGCGTTGGGTCTGCCAGCGCCTGCTGCAAGGCTTGAATGTGCCCTACCGGGCTGAAGAGTTTCACGCTGCCGGGCAAGAGCCGCCGGACGTGCTGTTTCGCGACGCCAGTTTCGAGGTGTTTTTTGTGCTGGATGAAGGCCGGCGCCTCAACGACGAATGGCGCGATGAATTGCTGCGCCGGCGCAGTGCGTTTTCGTTGAGCCAACTGGTGCGTCGTGAAGCCAAGCCACGGCGTATTCCCGCGCATGCATTTTTGCTGCGCCTGGCACCGACCTTGCGCAAAAAAGCGCATAACTACAAAGAGCGCGGCATCGACCTGAGCGAGCTGGACCTCATCGCGTTCACCAGCCTCAAGCGTGAAGTGCTCGACCTCAACAGCCATTTCCCGCCACCCACCGAATACCTGCGCCAGGGCTGGCGCTCGCTGTCACTGGTAGGGCCGACCTTTGCCCGCGTGCTGTTCGCCCACCCGCAAGCACCGGATTTCTTGCGCAACAACCTGGGCCGCAGCATAGTGTTCGACGTCGGCATCAGCCTGTGACGTGGCCACCGGCCAAGCCTGTGGCGCTGCCACCAATGCCCTGACTGTAACGTGGCGCCCTTTTGCAACGTCTACCTGACGAGGCTTGTATGACCAGCCGCCTGAAACCCGATGACCAACAGCGTGTCGAAGAGTACCTGCAACGCTCCCGAAACCAGGTCGAGCGCAAGCCTTTCAGGCCGTGGCTGCTCCTTGGTGTGGTGCTGGTAGTGGTGATCGGGCTCGGTCTGCCGAGCCGCCTTTTGAGTTACCTGACGCTATGAGCTGCCTGGCGCTCGCGGGGGTAACTGCTCCGATTTCTTTTAGCCTTGCGAGATACTCCCATGACCCATCGTATTATTATCGTCGGCGGCGGCGCCGGCGGCCTGGAGTTGGCTACCCGCTTGGGTAAGACTCTGGGTAAGCGCGGTACCGCCAGCATCACGCTGGTCGACACCAACCTCACCCATATCTGGAAGCCACTGCTGCACGAAGTCGCGGCCGGTTCGCTGAACTCTTCGGAAGACGAACTGAATTATGTCGCCCAGGCCAAATGGAACCACTTCGAGTTCCAACTGGGACGCATGAGCGGGCTTGACCGTGAACAGCAGAAAATTCAACTGGCTGCGACCCTCGACGAAGAAGGCCGCGAGCTGGTGCCCGCGCGCGTGCTGGGCTATGACAGCCTGGTGATCGCGGTCGGTAGCACCACCAACGATTTCGGCACCGAAGGCGCGGCGCAGCACTGCCTGTTCCTCGACACCCGCAAACAGGCCGAGCGCTTCCACCAGCAGTTGCTCAACCACTACCTGCGCGCGCATGCCGGGCAGACCGATGTGGAAGAGAAAATCAGCGTCGCCATCGTCGGCGCCGGTGCCACCGGTGTCGAGCTGGCCGCCGAACTGCACAACGCCGCGCATGAACTGGCAGCGTATGGCCTGGACCGCATCAAGCCGGAAAACATGCACATCACCCTGATCGAAGCCGGCCCACGGGTATTGCCAGCGCTGCCCGAGCGGATCGGCGGGCCTGTGCATAAAACCCTGGAGAAACTCGGGGTGACCGTGTTGACCAACTCCGCAGTCAGCGAAGTCACGGCCGACGCCTTGATCACCAGCAACGGGCAAGTGATTCCCGCCAGCCTCAAGGTCTGGGCTGCGGGTATTCGCGCACCGGGTTTCCTCAAGGACATTGATGGCCTGGAAACCAACCGCATCAATCAACTGCAAGTGCTGCCGACGCTGCAAACCACCCGTGACGAAAACATCTTCGCCTTCGGTGACTGCGCCGCCTGCCCGCAACCGGGCACCGACCGCAACGTGCCGCCACGCGCGCAGGCGGCTCACCAGCAGGCTTCGTTGCTGGCCAAGTCGCTGAAACTGCGGATTGAGGGCAAGGACTTGCCGTCGTACACCTACACCGATTACGGCTCGTTGATCTCGCTGTCGCGGTTCTCGGCAGTGGGCAACCTGATGGGCAACCTGACCGGCAGTGTGATGCTCGAAGGCTGGCTGGCACGGATGTTTTATGTGTCGCTGTACCGCATGCACCAGATGGCGCTGTACGGGTTCTTCCGCACAGCCATGCTGATGCTGGGCAGCCGGATCGGGCGCGGCACAGAGCCTAGGCTCAAGCTGCACTGATCGACTGCGCCGCCACAAAAAAATCCTCCTGTCGCTCGACAGGGGGATTTTTTATGGGCGGACGATAATCAGCTCTTTTGATAGAACTCGGCCATATAGTCGACAAACGCACGCACCTTCGGCGCCAGGTGCCGGGACTGTGGGTAGAGGGCGTAATAGTGGCGCTCGCCTAGTGAATAATTGGGCAGGACGTGCACCAGCAACCCCTGCACCAGATCGTTGTGCACAGTGGCCTGGGTGAAACACGCAATGCCGGCGCCAGCCAAGGTGGCCGCATGCAGCGCGCTGATGGTATTGGTCCTGAACCGCCCCGATGGCGTGACCTTGAGTTCCCCGCCACGGGCCGTGCTCAGCGCCCAAACCGAAGAGGCACCCATGAAGCTCAGCAAGCGATGTTTGTCGAGTTCCTGCGCCGAGCGCGGCAGACCGAAGCGGCCGATGTACCCCGGCGAAGCCACCAGTACCTGCTTGGAAATAGTTAATGTGCGCGCAATCAATGAACTGTCCGCCAGGGCGCCGGCGATTCGGATCGCGACATCAAATTTGTCGGCAACGACGTCGACGAACTGGTCATCACAACACAGCTCAAGCTCAATATTCGGGTAGCCAAGCTGAAAGCCCGGCAACCAATGCGGCAGATCCAGAGTTCCGACCACCAGCGGCACACTCACCCTCAGCACGCCTTCAGGCCGTTGATGGCCGTGGGCAATGACTTGGGACGCGGCGTCGACACGCTCAAGAATATCGACGCACGCCACGTAGTACTGCTCCCCTGCGCACGTCAGGCTGAAACGCCGCGTATTGCGGTTGATCAGTTGCGCACCCAACTCAATCTCCAACTGCTGCAACTGTCGGGAAATCGTCGAGTGGGTGGTGTCGAGGCGCTCTGCCGCTGCAGAAAAGCCCTTGGCTTCAACGATGCACCGAAAGGCGCGCATGGCGGATAACTGGTTCATGAAGCAGCCTATCCCAAGCGTGTCAGTGAAATCAGTTAACCGGCAGAGCGATGATTTGCGAGGTGGTCAGCACCGAACCGAACGTGTCTTCAATTTCAGCCAACGCCGAGTCGTGCAGCTCATCTTTGGTTACCGAACGGCCATCGGCACGGGTAATCGCCCGCGTCGCGGAGGCATCGGATGCTACCACAACGTCATAGCCCAACGGCGCGGCATCCCGGGCAGCGCCGGCGACACAGGCGTGGGTCATCAGGCCGGTGATAATCAGGGTTTTGACGCCGGCTTTGGTCAATTGCGCATCCAGATCAGTGCTGGCAAACACGCTCACCGTGGTCTTCTGCACGAGCATGTCTTGCGCGCGCGGCTGCATCAGTGGGTGAAAATCAACGCTTTTGCCATCCTTGGCGAATAGCGCTGCGCCGTCCGGGGCGATGTGCTGTACATGAATGACCCGAATGTTGTGTTGGTCGGCAAACGTAATCAGGCGCTGGGTGTTCTTCAAGGCGTGCATGCCATCGGGTATTGGCAAGCGGCCGGTGAAGTATTCATTCTGAAAGTCGATCACCACCAGGGCAGTGGTTTTCGGGTCCAGACGGTCGGTCGGCTTGGCGCCCAATATGGCGCGCAGGGTCGGCTGCTGATTCGCTGAGGTTTCGGCGGCGACGGCACATTGCCCGAGGCCCATCAGCATGCCGAGGCCGACAAGCGTGGACTTGAGCAAGGCAGGCAACGAGCGGACGGGGTGAGCGGTAGCGGTGAGGGTCATGGTGCGAGTTCCTGTTGGAGTGAACAGCTGGAGCCGCCGAGTCTAGAAGGCCGCTACGTCTGCACCAACGCACCCATCAGCACAATATTTGTTCGAAAACCGCACAAGACAGATGAAAAAACAGGCAAAAAAAATCCCCGTATCTTTCGATACGAGGATTTTTAATATGGTCGGGGTAAGGGGA
>NZ_VUAZ01000216.1 GCF_009296165.1 Pseudomonas kitaguniensis
GATGAAGACCAAACCCCTCCCCACAGGGACAGTGCCCAGTCAGATGTTTCTGCACGCTGGCTGAGCCCCCTTCTGCATTCAGCACTTTTTTATTTGGGCGAACACAAATCCCAAGATTGATGAAGACCAAACTGTGGGAGGGGGCTTGCTCCCGATAGCGGTGTGTCAGTGCCAGATGTGCCGGCTGACAGACCGCCATCGGGAGCAAGCCCCCTCCCACATTTGGTCGGCGTGTATCCAAAGAAAGTCATACTCGGGCGCTACCCTTGGAAACCGGGCGCGCAAATTCCGCCCGCTAACCTTTCGATCTGATCCAAGTGCGGGCACAATGCGTGTCCTTTTTTGGCAGGCACCGCCGCAGGCTCTCAAAAATGATCAAAACGCCGTACTACCTCATCGATAAACAGAAGCTTCTGGTCAACATGCAGAAGATTGCTTACGTGCGCGAGCAGTCCGGCGCCAAGGCCCTGCTGGCGCTGAAGTGCTTTGCTACCTGGTCGGTGTTCGACTTGATGCAGGAATACATGGACGGCACCACCTCGTCGTCGCTGTATGAGTTGAAGCTCGGTCGCCAGAAGTTCGAAGGCGAAGCGCACGCCTACAGCGTGGCCTGGGCCGACGATGAAATCGAAGAAATGCTGGCTAATTGCGACAAGATCATCTTCAACTCGATCAGCCAATTGCAGCGCTTTGCCGAACGTTCCGAAGGCAAGACGCGCGGCCTGCGCGTGAACCCGCAAGTGAGCAGCTCCGACTACCTGCTGGCCGACCCGGCGCGCCCGTTCAGCCGTTTGGGCGAATGGGACCCGGTGAAGATCGAAGGCGTGATCGAACACATCTCGGGCTTCATGTTCCACAACAACTGCGAGAACGGCGATTTCAGCTTGTTCGACAAGATGCTCGGCACCATCGAAGAACGCTTCGGCGAGCTGCTGCACAAGGTCAACTGGGTCAGCCTCGGCGGCGGCATCCATTTCACCGGCGAAGGCTATGCGCTGGATGCGTTCTGCGCGCGCTTGAAAGCCTTCTCGCAAAAGTACGACGTGCAGGTTTACCTGGAACCCGGCGAAGCCGCGATCACCAATAGCGCCTCGCTGGAAGTGACCGTACTCGACACCCTCTACAACGGCAAACACCTCGCCGTGGTAGACAGCTCCATCGAAGCCCACCTGCTGGACCTGCTGATCTACCGCCTCAACGCCAAGCTGGCGCCGAGCGAGGGCGAACACACCTACATGGTGTGCGGCAAATCTTGCCTGGCCGGCGACATCTTCGGTGAGTACCAATTTGATCGTCCGCTGGCCATCGGCGATCGGCTGTCGTTTATCGACACCGCAGGCTACACCATGGTTAAGAAAAACTGGTTCAACGGCCTGAAAATGCCGTCCATCGTAGTGAAACAACTCGACGGTACAGTCGAGGTGGTTCGTGAATTTGGTTATGAAGACTACCTGTCCAGCCTTTCGTAAGCTGGCGGATATAGGAGAGCTAAAGCAATTGAAAAAGAACGTTCTTATCATTGGTGCAGGAGGTGTCGCCAAGGTGGTGGCCCACAAGTGCGCGCAGCACAACGACGAACTCGGTCGTATTGCTATCGCGTCGCGCAACATCTCCAAATGCCAGGCCATCATCGACAGCGTCAAGGCCAAGGGTAGCCTCAAGGTACCCGCCGACATTCAGGCCTTTGCGCTGAACGCCCTGGACGTGGAAGCGACCAAGGCCCTGATCCGCGAGACCGAGTCGCAGATCGTCATCAACGTAGGTTCCGCCTTCCTCAACATGTCGGTGCTGCGCGCCTGCATCGATACCGGCGTTGCGTACCTCGACACCGCCATCCACGAAGAGCCGGGCAAGGTCTGCGAGACCCCGCCGTGGTACGGCAACTACGAATGGAACCACCTGGAAGAGTGCAAACAGAAGAACATCACTGCCATTCTTGGCGTGGGCTTCGACCCGGGTGTGGTCAACGCGTATGCCGCGCTGGCGCAGCAACAGCATTTCGACCGTATTGATTCGATCGACATTCTCGACGTCAATGCCGGCAGCCATGGCAAATATTTTGCCACCAACTTCGACCCGGAAATCAACTTCCGCGAGTTCACCGGGCAGGTGTGGAGCTGGCAGAACAGCCAGTGGACCAGCAACACCATGTTCGAAGTCAAACGCACCGACGACCTGCCGGTAGTCGGTTCGCAGAACCTGTACCTCACCGGCCACGATGAAGTGCACTCGCTGTCGAAAAACCTCGACGTGCCCAACGTGCGCTTCTGGATGAGCTTCGGCGAACACTACATCAACGTGTTCACGGTACTGAAAAACCTCGGCCTGCTCTCTGAAAAGCCGGTCAAAACCGCCGAAGGCCTGGAAGTCGTGCCGTTGAAAGTGGTCAAGGCCGTACTGCCCGACCCGTCTTCGCTCGCCCCCGGCTACACCGGCAAAACCTGCATCGGCGATTTGGTCAAAGGCAGCAAAAACGGCCAGCCGCGCGAGATGTTCATCTACAACGTGGCGGATCACGAAGAAGCCTTCGCTGAAACCGACAGCCAGGGCATTTCCTACACCGCAGGCGTACCACCGGTAGCCGCCGCGCTGCTGGTTGCACGTGGCGAGTGGGACGTGAAACACATGGCCAACGTCGAGGAGCTGCCGGCTGAGCCGTTCCTCAAAGCGCTGGACGTGATGGGCTTGCCGACTCGGATTAAAGACGAGAACGGCGACCGCGCCTGGGATGCGATTGCCTGACAGGCGATAGCAGACCGAACAAAAACTGTGGGAGGGGCTTGCTCCCGATGGCGATGTGTCAGTACCAGAGATGCTGGCTGACAGACTGCTATCGGGAGCAAGTCCCACCTCACATGTACGGTGCCCATTCAGATGTTTTTCCAACTGACCGAATCGGCGCACTTTTATTTGGTCAAACACAAACCCGCAAGACTAGTGAAGATCAAACTGTGGGAGGGGGCTGTCCCGATGGCGGTGTGTCAGTACCAGAGATGCTGGCTGACAGACTGCTATCGGGAGCAAGCCCCCTCCCACAATTGAATGCCGTGCGCGCCCTGCTCTCGGACATTTCCCACGACCGTTTCAGGTTGTGGCTCGGAACTCGGCTGTCTAACCTCTGTGCCGTCGCTGCCAATTCAGCGACCGGATTTGACCGTCCGACCTTGTTAACGAATCGCTATGCCCTGCCCCAATCTCAGGCGCTTTTTTTATGCCTGAGGTATTGTGTCGCGGCAGTTGTGCGCGGGATACCTTTGGGTATGCCGGGTTCGTTGACGACCGGTCGGTCAACCCGCGTACAGCTGCCACCTTAACCCGCTTGACCGCGAGCCTTGGCAGCTTCACTTGTCAACGGAATTACATCATGATCAAAGACAGTCCAAATCCCCCAAGCCACTCAGACTTCGACACCAGTACCCTGCACGAAGTGGCCTACCGCGCGATCAACCACTACCTCAATCCCGGCAAACCCCTACCAGAACCCAGCGACGGGCTGTTCACCGTGCGCGCCGACCTCGGCACAGAAACCTTGCTGGCCAACGCGTCCCAGGACCTGGCGTCCATCTGCGACATCGCCAACCATATGGCATTTGAAATCGAAGGCTCGCAACGCAACGTCGCGCTCGGTATCTGCCGAATGCTCGAAGGCGTGCAACTGCTGGTAGACAAGGCGCTGAACGTAGCCCACCCCGCAGCCTAAAGCGTAAACTGTGGGAGGAGCTTGCTCCCGATAGCGGTATGTCGTTACCGGATAGACTGGCTGACAGAGTGCTATCGGGAGCAAGTCCCATCCCGCAATTGAATGTCGTGCGCGACAGGCTCTCGGACATTTCCCACGACCGTTTCAGCTTGTGGCTCGGAAGTCGGCTAGCTAACCTCTCTGCCATCGCTGACAATTCAACGACCGGTTACAAACTTATATTCAAACTCAAAGGTTACCGTGGTTTGCTTATTAACCTGCAGTGGGCCGTAGGGCCAAAAATCGCGCAACACTGCCGCATGAGGATGCTTATATCCACCATGCCCAGGGTCGGAGCTAAACACACTGAAGCTTGGTTTGATTTTTTTGGCGAGATTTTTATACCAATTGTCTTCGGCGCCGTGATGCATAACCTGCAATATATAAATCCGACTAAATCGATTCGATGTCAAATACGACTGAAGACTCAAGAGCCTGCGATCATTATCAATATACCCATCTCCGGTATAAAGCACCCCACCCCAACGATCTTCAATACCTAAACAGTTACGTAAATACCGCCCCCCCTCAGTAGAAATCTCGACATAACTCCTAGAGCGGCACCGATCCAAAGACGACGACATTGGCCCAGCATACATAAACAACGATATTACATTCCTAGACTCATTGCTTCTTCCAAGCGTAATGTCATAATAATTTTTTAAATCCTGAAACGCCTGTTCCCTCACGCGCCGCTCTGATGTCAGAAGGAGGTCATTGCGTAGCCTTTCAACTTCCTTACGGAAAGCTGCGGTCGCAAGACTGGCAAGTTTAGCATCATTATAAGGCACGAACTCCCAGCGATTCGCAACCACTAGCGCAGAACCCACCGCTAAATACTCGACTTCTATTCCGCTGACCGAATGACGATTTAGGTCCTCGCTATCGACTAGCTTTTCTTGAGTTATATCCGAATCGGAGAACACGTGCTTTTGAATTCGTATATTTAAATTGGTGCCCTCACCTTCCTCCGTCTGATCATGTGGAGATGGACGGGTCGTTTCAGTGACTCGCGCACCATCTGGCGATACAGGGCCGCGCGCTTCAGACACAGCGCCATCTAAGGGAGGCTCTGCGGACAGTGTATAAAGTATGCGTTTTACAGAGCTTCCAGAAAGTCGCGAAATAAACTCAATAGGATCCAGTAAGAAACGAGTCAATGACGAACGAGGCCGCTCATTTAGCTGAAAAGCGATGGCAAGTCTTTTCCAGAGAGGGACATAGGGCAACAACAAATCGCCCACATCAAATCGTTCCAGTAGCCTGATGATCCCGCTGATGTGATCACGATCAAAGTGAGATATAACCACAAGATCCAGGTACGGTCGAACGTCATCAGTGCTTGAAATTTCATCGCTCAACACGTCAATTGCATCATCGACTAAATACTGCTCCGACGTAGTCCCACAATCGTAAACCCACCTAAAAACCGAATCACCTTTTCCGAAAGGCTTCCTTATTTCTCCTGAACTAAATAGCCCTTGCCCAACCGCAAAAAATCGAACGCTAGCACCCCAACAATCCCTATACATACAAGCCAATCTCCTTTAATCATCAGCACGCGGCTAACACGCGCAGATACATCATTGACTACAGTAATTTACAAATAATAACCGCTTGTCAAAAAACACCAAATGCTTATCAGCATACCCCTTCCTTGTCAAAACACCGACCACCCAATCCGCTCACTCAACAACTCCAACGCCTTCATCCCCGCCAGCGAATTCCCCGCCGCATTCAACTCCGGCGACCACACACACACCGTAAACTGCCCCGGCACCACCGCGACAATCCCGCCGCCTACCCCGCTCTTGCCCGGCAACCCAACGCGATACGCAAAGTTGCCCGCCTCGTCGTACAGCCCGCTGGTGGCCATGATCGAGTTGACTTGCTTGGTCTGGCGCGCGGTCAAGACGTGTTCGCCGCTGTGGGCACTCACGCCCTCATTGGCGAGGAAGCTGAACGCCCGGGCCAAATCCAGGCAGCTCATTTGCAGCGCGCAGTAGTTGAAGTAGCTGTGCAACACGGCGTCGACTTCGTTGTGGAAGTTGCCGAAGGATTTCATCAGGTACGCCATGGCCGCGTTGCGCGCGCCGTGCTGGGCTTCGGAGTCGGCGACCACACTGTTGACGAGGATCTGCGGGTTGCCCGACAGGCGCCGCACGAAGTCGCGCATCGACAGAATCGGCACGGCAAAGCGCGACTGGTTGATGTCGCAAATCACCAGCGCACCGGCGTTGATGAAGGGGTTGCGCGGGCGGCCGCGTTCGAATTCGAGTTGCACCATCGAGTTGAACGGTTGCCCTGAAGGCTCGTGGCCGAGGCGCTCCCAGATGGTTTCGCCGCCGTGGTCGATGGCCTGCACCAGGCTGAACACTTTGGAGATGCTTTGCACCGAGAACAGTGTATCGGCGTCACCTGCGCAGTAGGCCGAGCCGTCGTTGCCGTACACGGCGATGCCGAGTTGGTGGGCGGGTACATCGGCCAGTGCGGGGATGTAGTCGGCGACTTTGCCCTGGCCGATCAGTGGACGAACTTCGTCGAGGATCGACTCTAACAGCGCCTGCATGTCTTGTCCGGTCATGTGTCGTTGAATCAGTGATAGCGGGCCGCGGAGGATACTTCAATGCGCGCGAAAGCCCCAGCCTATCTCGACCACCCGGCGCGCGCGCCACCCAATTGCCCGTACACTGCAGCGCTGTGCTTACTCTTTGAGGACCGCTGCATGAAATTGATGATTGGCTTGACCGCCCTGCTGCTGGTATCGGCGTGCACGACTACCACTCACGCGCCTGCACCTGCACCTGCACAGAACGCTGCCGCGTCCACCTGCCTGGCGGGCGGCGGCACGATGAAGCAGGTCGGCAGGTTGCAGAGCTGGAAGTGCATCACGCCGTACAAGGATGCCGGCAAGGCCTGCACCGACTCGAGCCAGTGCGAGGGTGAGTGCCAGACCAGCGTTAACACGCTGTCTGGTAACGGGCCGGTGACGGGCGCGTGCCAGGTGGATAACAGCCACTTCGGCTGTTCGGCGAGGGTTGAAAAAGGCACGCTGGGCCGGGCGATTTGTGTGGACTAAGCGACACGTGGGGTTGTCGCTAAATGTGGGAGCGAGCAAGCCCGCTCCTATCAAAATACAAATAACCTATTGTTTTTGCTAGTAAAATTTATTTTTGCTTGTGACCTTGGTCTTGGGTGCATATCCGTTACTGAGTTTATGGCTTATATCGGTTCCGCTCTTACAGCGGGTCACTTTTGAAAAGCCGGAAGCCGGCCCAGTCAAA
>NZ_VUAZ01000217.1 GCF_009296165.1 Pseudomonas kitaguniensis
CGTTGATCAACGGGTGCATCCAGCCTTCGTGGGAACCGTCGAAGGCGAAAGACATAAAATGCAGCTCGCAGTCCGCCGGGCCGGTTTCATAACGTTCGCCGGTGGCGATGATGTGCGCAACCAACGGCCCGTGAGCCACGGCCACGCCCTTGGGCAGGCCGGTGGAACCTGAGGTGTAAATCACGTAGGCGAGGTTGTCGCCGTGCAGTGTCACCTGTGGCGCGCTGTCATCAGCGCCAGCCCAGGCTTCGGCCTTATCGACCGCAAGCACTTGCAGCCCTTGCGGAATCGGCAGCCGCTGCTGCACGGCAGAATGCGTCAGCAACAGTTGCGCACGGCTGTCTTGCATCATGTAAAGCAGGCGGTCACGCGGGTATTCCACGTCCAGCGGCACATACACGCCACCGGCTTTCATCACCGCAAGGAACGCCACCATGATTTCGGCGCTGCGCGGCATGGCGATGGCCACGCGCACTTCCGGGCCGATACCGCGAGCAATCAGCGCATGCGCCAGGCGATTGGCCTGGCCATCCAGTTCCGCGTAGGTGAGGGTTTGCGCGTCGAATTTGACCGCGACGGCATTCGGCGTTTCACGCGCGCGGTCGGCGACCAATTCATGCACCAGGCGCTTGGCCGGGAAGCCCGAATCGGTGCAGTCCCACAGCTCAAGAATCTGTTGGCGCTCGGCAGCGTCCAGCAACGGCAATTGGCTGAGGCTTTGCTGCGGATTGGCAACCATGCCCTGCAACAGGTTCTGCCAATGCCGGGCCATGCGTTGCACGGTGGCGGCTTCAAACAGGTCTTGGGCATACCCCAACGTGGCCCAGATGCCCTCGGTGGACTCCTGAATATCCAGGTCCAGGTCGAAGTGTGCGGTCTTGCTCTCCCAGTCCAGCCCTTCTACGCGCAGGTGCGGCAACTGATGCTGGACCTGGGCCTGGCCCACATCGGTCTGGTGGTTGAACATCACTTGGAACAACGGGTTGTGGCTAAGGCTGCGTTCCGGTTGCAGCGCCTCTACCAATTGCTCGAACGGCAGGTCCTGATGCGCCTGGGCATCCAGCGCGCGTTGGCGCGTGTGCTGCAACAACTGCTCGACGCTCATCTGCCCATGCAGGTCGGCTTTGAGCACTTGGGTGTTGACGAAAAAGCCGATCAGGCGCTCGGTCTCGCTGCGATTGCGGTTGGCAATCGGCACGCCGACGCGAATCTCCTCCTGGCCGCTGTAGCGGTGCAGCAGGGTTTGGAACGACGCCAGCAGCAACATGAACAGGGTCACGCCTTGTTGCTGGGCCAACGCCTTGAGGTCGTGCGCCAGCGCCGGTGCCAGCTCAATCGCCAGGCGTGCGCCACGGTGGCTCTGCACCGCCGGGCGCGGGTGGTCAAAGGGCAATTCGAGCACGCTCTGCTCACCGCCGAGTACCTCGCGCCAGTACGCGAGTTGACGGGCTTTTTCGCCCGCGTCCATCCAGTGGCGTTGCCACACGGCATAGTCGGCGTACTGGATCGGCAGCACCGGCAGTTGCACGTCCTGCCCCTGGCTGTACGCCGCGTAGAGCTGCACCAGCTCTTCCACCACCAACTGCATCGACCAACCATCGGACACGATGTGATGCTGAACCAGCACCAGCACATGTTCCTCGGCGGCCAAGCGCAGCAGCGTCACACGCAGCAGCGGGCCTTGTTGCAGGTCGAACGGCTGGGCGATTTCAGCTTCTACGCGCGCCTTGAGCTGCGCTTCCTCGACGTCGCCGTGCGCAATCTGCAGCGCCACCACTGGCGCGATCACCTGCACCGCGCCGTCGTGCGTCTGGCGCACATGCGTGCGCAGGCTTTCATGGCGGGCCAGCAGCGTGTCGAAACTGCGTTGCAACGCCGCCGCATCCAACTGGCCTTTCAAGCGCAGGGCGCTGGGCACGTGGTACGCAGCGCTTTGCGGCTCCAGTTGCCAGAGGAACCATTGGCGCTCTTGCGCATATGACAACGGCAACGCCTGCTCACGCCCCACCGGCAGCAGCGCCGGGGCTTTGGGCGCCGTCGGGGAATGCGCTTCAATGGCGGCGACGAATCCGTCCAGGCGCGGCTGTTCAAACAGGCTCTTGAGCGGTACTTCAAGGTTGAGTGCCTGCCGGATGCGTGAGACCACCTGCATCGCCAGCAGCGAATGCCCACCCAGCTCGAAAAAGTGCTGGGTCAGGCCCACGCGCTCAGTGCCGAGAATATCCGCCCAGATCGCCGCAACCTGTTGTTGCAGCGGGGTGACAGGCGCTTGCCAATCGGCTTGCACTGCGCCGGCATCCGGTTTGGGCAGTGCCTGGCGGTCCAGCTTGCCATTCGGGTTCAACGGCATGTGCGAGAGGAAGATCAGGTGCGCCGGCACCATGTAGTCCGGCAATTGTTCGCGCAGGCTGGCCTTGAGCTGTTCGGCGGCGGCCGCCTGTTCTGCCTCACCGAGTGATTGCGTTGGCACCACGTAGGCCAACAGTTGGTTATCAGCGGCCAGCAGCAAGGTTTCGCGTACACCTGGCTGGGCCAGCAGCAACGCCTCAATTTCACCCAGCTCGATGCGGAAACCGCGAATTTTGACCTGATGATCGACCCGCCCGACGTACTCGATCACCCCGTCGGCGCGACAGCGTGCCAGATCACCGGTGCGGTACACACGCTCGCCCGAGTGGCCCAGAGGGTCGGCAACAAAACGCTCGGCGGTCAGCGCAGGTTGCTGCAGGTAGGCGCGGGCCAGGCCGCTTTGACTGGCGATATACAGCTCACCCACCGCGCCCATCGGCAGCAGGTTTAAATCGCGGTCGAGCACATACAAGCCGCGCCCCGCCAGCGCTCGGCCGATAGGGCTGGCGCTGGCACCGATCACGGTCGTCGCGTCGCTGCAGTCGAGCACACTCGACACCACCGTCGCCTCGGTAGGCCCATAGGTATTGAGCAGGCGCACATTCCCGAGCCCGGCGCGACGCCACAGCGCCGGGCCGTCCAGCGGCATGGCTTCGCCGCCGATATGCACCTGGCGCAGTGCACCGTAAGCGCGTGGGCTGGCCGCCAGGCAATCCTGCAAGAAGAGCTTCCAGTACGCCGTTGGCAAGTCGGCCAGGGTGATGCCCTGCGCGATGATCTGCCGGTACAGCTCGGCACCGTCCCACAGCTGCGGGCCGCGCAGCACCACGCTGGCGCCGCGGGTCAGCGCCGGGTACAACTGCTCGACGAAACCGTCGAAGTTCAAGGTCGCAAACTGCAACACCCGGTCATCCGGGGTCAGGCACGAGTAGTCGGCGGCGATGCTCGCAAACTCACTCAGGGCCGCATGGTTGATGGCCACGCCCTTGGGTTTGCCGGTAGAGCCGGAGGTGTAAATGACATAGGCCAGGCTGCGCGGCTCGAACTCGAACTGCGGGTTGTGTTCGGCACACTGCGCAAGCTGCGCATCGGCCAAGTCGATCTCCAGCGTCGCCAACTGCTCAGGCAACGGCAGGCGCTGACGCAGCGAAGACTCGGTCAACACCAGTCGCACGCCGCTGTCCTCAAGCATGTGCACCAGGCGCTCGCGCGGGTAGTCAGGGTCGAGTGGCACGTAGGCGCCGCCCGCCTTGAGCACCGCCAGCAGGCTGACCACCATGGCGAATGAGCGCTCCACGGCGATGCCGACCAGTACCTCCGGGCCTACGCCTTGGCCGATCAAATAGTGCGCCAAGCGGTTGGCCTGGCGATTCAACTCGGCGTAACTGATGGCCTGCTCATCCAGCGCTAACGCCTGGCGCTGCGGGTGCTGGTGTGCCTGCGCTTCGAATAACTGATGCACCGCACGCAACTCAGTGCGGGTGGCCGGGGCGTTCCACGCCTGACGTATCAGCGCGTGTTCGGCGGCGCTGAGCATCTGCAAGTCACTGATGCGGCTGTGAGGCGCGCTCACCAAGGCGTGCAGCAGGTTCTGCCAGTGCTGCGCCAAACGCTCTATCGTCGCGGCATCAAACAGGTCAGTGGCGTAGGTCAGCGCGGCCCAAATGCCCTCTGCGGATTCATGCGTGTCCAGGCTCAAGTCGAAGTGCGTGGTTTGGCTGTCCCAGTCCAGCTCCGCGACGCGCAGGCCCGGCAATTGCTGGCCCTCGCCTTTGGCGTCGGTCTGGTGATTGAACATCACCTGAAACAACGGGTTGTGGCTCAGGCTGCGCTCGGGCTGCAACGCCACCACCAGTTGTTCGAAAGGCAGGTCTTGGTGAGCCTGGGCTTCAAGGGCGCGCCGCTTGGTCTGTTGCAGCAGTTCGACGAAGGTCATCTGCCCATCGAGGTCGGCCTTGAGCACTTGCGTATTGACGAAAAAGCCGATCAACCGTTCGGTTTCGACACGGTTACGGTTGGCGTTGGGTACGCCAACGCGGACATCCGACTGCCCGCTGTAGCGGTAGAGCAGGGTCTGGAACGACGCCAGCAACAGCATGAACGGGGTGGCGCCCTCTTGCTGCGCAAGGCGTTTGATAGCGCTGACCAATGCGGGTGGCAGATGCACTTGCAGGCTGTTGCCGCGATGGCTTTGTTGGGCCGGGCGCGGATGGTCGAGGGGCAGCTCCAGCACCGGTTGCTCACCGCCGAGCAGTGCCTGCCAGTAAGCCAACTGACGGGCTTTCTCGCCCGCCTCCATCCAGCCGCGCTGCCACAGGGCATAGTCGGCGTACTGGATCGGCAGGTCCGGCAATTCAACGCTGCGGCCCTGACTGCAGGCGGCATAGAGTTGCACGAGTTCCTCGACCATCACTTGCATCGACCAACCATCGGAAATGATGTGGTGCTGCACCATCACCAGCACATGCTCATCTTCGGCCAGTTGCAGCAGCGTCACACGCAACAGCGGTGCCTGGAGCAGATCGAACGGCAGCGCGACCTGCGCTTGCACCTGCGCCATCAACTGCTGTTCGTCGGTGCGCACCTGCACGATGTCAACCGTGGCCTGCGGCATGACCGCCTGCAGCAGCCGCTCACCGTCTTGCACCAGGCGCGTGCGCAGGCTTTCGTGACGCGCCAGCAATGCGTCGAAACTCTGTTGCAGCGCCGCCAGATCCAGCTGGCCGTGCAGGCGCAGCGCGCCGGGAATGTGATAGGTGGCGCTGCCTGGGTCTAACTGCCAGAGAAACCACTGGCGCTCTTGCGCGTAGGACAATGGCAACGCGTCGACAGCGTGGCGGGTCGGGGCAATCGGCAATTGCGCAAAGCTCATGCCGCGCGCTTGCAGGCGCTGATAAAACTGCTGGCGTTGTTCAAGAGGCAGGCGAAGAAAGCGCGAGACCAAGTCGATATTAGGGTTGGAAAGCATGGTTCAAATCGCCTCTAGTTCGCTCAAAAAGTCACGAAGATCATCAAAGTCTTCCGCACTGCCCGCACGGAAGGTGGCTGCGGCCTGCACATAGGCGCTCAGCGTTTCGGTCTGGAACACTTCCACCAGTGGCACCTCCAGGCCCAGCTCGACCTGAACCCGCGACGTGATCTGGATCGCCAGCAAGGAATGCCCACCGACTTCGAAGAAGTTGTCGTCCAGACCCACTTGCGGCAAGCGCAGCACTTGCGCCCAAATCGCCGCAATCTGCTGTTCCAGTTCGGTTTCGGGCGCCACATAGCGTTGCTGCATCAGGCTTGCATCCGGCGCAGGCAAGCCCTTGCGGTCGAGTTTGCCGTTGGGGGTCAGCGGCATTTGCGCCAGGAACATGAAATGCGCAGGCACCATGTAATCCGGCAGTCGCGTCTTGAGCGCGCGGCGCAAGGTGTCGCGGAACTCGGCCTGGTTGATCAGGGCCGGATCGGCCGGTACTACGTACGCGACCAGTTGCTTGCCGGTCGGGCCTTCCTGGGCGACCACCACGGTTTCACCGACGCTGTCCTGCTCACGCAGGCGCGCTTCGATTTCACCGAGCTCGATGCGGAAACCACGGATTTTCACCTGATGGTCAACGCGGCCCAAATAGTCGACCACGCCGTCCGGGCGACCTCGGGTCAGGTCGCCGCTGCGGTACACGCGGCTACCGGGTTTACCGAACGGGTCCGGCACAAAACGCTCGGCGGTCAACGCTGGACGCTCCAGGTAACCCCGCGCCACGCCCTCGCCGCCCAAGTACAACTCACCGGCCACGCCGATGGGTTGCAGGTTCAATTGCGCATCCAATACGTAGCCGCTGCGGTTGCCCAACAGTGTGCCGATGGGCGCATACACCGCGCCGCAAGGGTCGCCACGGCGGGCTTTCCACAGCAACGGCGTGACCACGGTTTCCGTCGGGCCATAGCCGTTAAACAGGTAGGTCGGCTTGAGCGCACGCCACGCCAAGTCGTAACTGGCTTGAGCGACGGCGTCACCGCCGAAA
>NZ_VUAZ01000218.1 GCF_009296165.1 Pseudomonas kitaguniensis
GCTTGCTCGCGTTGGGCTGCGCAGCAACCCAAAAACCTGCACACACGATGCACCAGGCAAACCAGAACGCACAAGCCCCGTGCATTAAGCACACAGCACCTTGCTCCATTGCCTACGCGTACGTCAGAATCCGCCGACTTGTGCACCCAGGTGCCCGTCTCTAAGGTTGCTCGGTCGCTGAATCTCTCAGTGATCGGGTTTAGTAGCCTACGGTTTAACCTAACACGTGCATAAGTCTCATCTGTCAGACGTCCCTGTCTGTGCTTGATGGTGGCTGTGCGCAGGGCGCCCTCGGGCGCGCCGGTTTTGTTAGGTTCCACCGGTCTACTAACCTGCGTTCAGCTACCACCCTTTCGTTTAGTAGCGATGAGGTTGTGGCCCAAGCAAGGAACTTGACAATGGTTAATATCAACCCTGACTCAACCACCCTCTTCACCGTCGCTGCCGACGCCAGCACCGAAACCCTGATCACCAACAGCTACGAAACCTTCACCTCAGTCAGCACCTTGCTGCTCGACCTGTCCGAAGACCTGTGCGGCAAACACCGCGACATCGCGCTGGCCATCCATCAACTGAGCGAACTGGGCGTGCTCCTCACGGCCAAACTGCTCGACCGCGAAGCGCCCTGCCCTGGCTAACGTTTAGCCCTTCAACTCAGCGGCTCGGTTACTTGCCGCGTCGTCATAGGCCACATACAACGACTCGGCGATTTGGCTTTTAATGGCTTTGGCCGATTCCAACCCCAACACAAAACCTTCGGCTTTGCCGCCAGCGCGGTTGAGTTCTTCTTGGGTGGACGCGCCGGTGATAGCGTCGAGCAGTTTAGTGGCGTGAGGGCCAACGCCTTTGGGAAGGGAGATTTGGTCGATGGTCATGGCAGTACCTTAAAAGATAGAAGTCGGTAGCGCGTGAACCACTGCCGGGGATGGCATGGTAGCCCTGTTGGCAAAGAAAGGGGCCGCTTTCGCGCTGGCAGCGAGTCAACAAAATGTGTTCGCCCCGTCGCGACGGGGCGCCTTGGTTCAAAATCATCGGCACGCTGTTAATCTAAGGCGTTTGCGCACTTGGGGAGCCCCTATGAAATTAACCAAACGCGACAACGCCCGCCTCGAACGCCGCCTTGTCGCCACCCTCACCGAGGCCTGCGAAACCGCCAAAGGCGACATTCCAGGATTCATCTGGCTGACACATACCGTCGACTACGCAGCCTTCGCCAACAGCCTTCGCGTGACATGGGTGTTCGACACGCGGGCCAATAAGGACCAGGCCTTGGCCGGCGGAGCAGGCGAATGGATGCGTGAGCTGACCGCCGCTGCGCTGCACGACACCGAATCGCCGCCCGTGCCCTTGGAGCGCTGCGTGCAGTTCGATTGCGAAGAAGATTGCAGCGCCCAGCACGGCGGCGATTGGCGCGCGCGCCTGGCCCGCCGGTAAAGCGGCGACTCGCCCGCTACGTCGTTTAAATCAGTTGTTCACACAGGAAGGGGGTGCTGACGAGTTTGGACGTGGGGTGAAAGGCGAATAAACGCGTGGCAACCAGCAAGTAAGCGACTTCCTCGGACGACATGAACGTCATGCCTCCCAGAATTTCGAAGGCGCGCGTGCTAATACGGTTCACGGCCGCCTGTATGGAAAACCTTGTTGCCTGTGCACGCGCCAAGTCACTGCGCAAAAATCGGTTTTCGTCAATCGAGCCGGCCAAACCGCGCAGTGCCATCGTGGCACCTTGCAGGTCAATCAGCAGCGCCGCTCGGTCATCAAGTGAGCCTTTATTGGCTGACAAGGCCCGTGACGCCAGCGCCGAGGCCATGCCCAGGTAAGACGCCGACGCCAGCAGTTGAAACCAGATCGCCAACAAGTGGTTCCCCGTGCCCTGATGCGCGTCATCCAGTTGATCATCGACGGCAGCGCTGAAACACATCATGGCGTCGGGAACCATCAAGTTATTGAAGGTCACTTCGTGGCTGTCTGCCGCCAGCAAGTGCGGCACAGACCAGAACGGCGTGCGCTCGATACTGGCGTCGCCCGCAAAACCTACACCGATACCCACATGGGTCTCACCCTCAGGGTCAAGGTAGTTGACGCCAAACGTGATCACGTCAAAGTTATGCGTCATCGTGCAAGGTTTCTTGCTGCCATTAACCAAGTAACCGCCCGCGATTTTTTCGACGGCCATCGTCGATTCCAGAATAGGTGCATGCGCACGCCCTTCGGAAAATCCGGAAGCCACCAATAAGTTGTCGCGTGCGACCAGGCCTAACAACCCCTGAATGTCCGGAAAGAACCGCGCGGCCGCCATCATGCCGGCGACGGTGTGATGATGCATGGTCATCATTAACGCCAGCGAAGGGCAATGCGCACCGACCCACGTGTGCAGTTGTGCCAGTTTCAGCGCACTGATACCCGCTCCGCCCAATTCCTTTGCGATGGCCAGGCCGGGCAGGCCAACCGATCGGAACATGTCGGCCAATCGTTTCGGCTCGCCGCGCTCAAGATCAAGCAACGCGGCCCCTTCAAGAAACTCGACCATATGCGGCATCAGTTCGAACGCGGTGTTTCTTTCGTCGTGTAAGTACATGGCAATGAGCGTCTTCATTCATGAGTGTGAGCGTCAGCCAGCACGTTGATAATTTCATTATCACGCGGCGTCGGTGAGCGTTTTATAACGGCTGATCTTTTTTACCGTTAACCTGCGCACAGTGGCCGTTCAGTTTCGACAGCGGTAACAGCATAAAAAAATCCGCTGAGTTGTAATCACGGTCCCACGCGGGATGTCCACAGACCCACGCGCCCCTGCGCAAATGCCCCTTTAACAAAGTCGGGATGACGGGCACATACGCGGCGTCAAAGGCGTGAATGGGAAAGGGGTCATAAGGCGTCACGCGAAACTCGGCGGGCGCATAATGTTTTGAGGTAAAAGCGTGATACAGGGCTGCGGCATTCCGGCCACCGTCCGATGCACTGACACTGGAGCAACTGATCAGGTATTCACAGCGCTCACGCTGGATATACCTCGCCAGGCCGCCCCACAAGAGCCTGAGGACGCTGCCACTGCGGTAATCTTGATGAATGCAAGCATGGCCCAGTTCGATAACAGAGGTGCGTACAGGACCCAGGCCACTCATGTCGAACTCTTGTTCGGCATAATAGCGCCCCATGCGGTGGGCCGCTGTTGGGCTCATGACGCGATACGTGCCCACCACGCATGACGTTTTAGTATCGCGAACAATTATGTGATCGCAGTAGTCATCGAACTCATCCGCATTAATGCCGCCCGCATTGGCCACTGCCGACATCTCGAACACTTGATTAAATACTGTAAACCGCAGTTGTTGAGCTTCGCGTACCTCTTGCGCAGTCGTGGCAAGGCTGACTACCAACGTTGCACGCCTGGGGCCAGTTGTTGAATGGGCCGTCACTTGCTGCATACGTCTTTCCTTCAGTACTTAGATTAACTCTCCACTTAATAAGCGGATATTAATCGGCACCTTTGAACCGACCCTATCGGCAAAATCCGAAGCGCTTGCTGATTTTTCCGTGCGTGTTTGGTCTTATTCGGAACTGGCAGTGCCATGCGGCTTGAATCAACGCCCAGCACACGGCACGCTGCTAAAACAGGGGGCATTAATGCTCACACCTATCACGGGCTCCGACGTGTCGTTACTGCGCTAACCCGGCTGCATGGTGTGTGAAGTTGCCCTGGCGTTTGAGCAACTGGCGGCTCACTACCGCGTGCGCGTTTACACGCCTGCCGCGGCCGCGCACCAGAGTTCCCAAGGTTTGAAGATAGCGGTGCGCGGCGACTACGCCGCGCTCGCCAGCGCCGACAGCGTGGCGGTTATATCGAACGGCGTGAATACCCGCCGTGCTAACGCTCGACGATAGCTCCGCGGCTATTTGGCAAATGCGTACTCCCCGCCCTGCTCCACCGCCTCGCGATAAGCCGGCCGCGCCTGGAACCGCTGCACCCACGCCGCCAGGTTTGGGTAGGCCTGCAACTTGCCTTGCGCCTTGGCGATCTCGCCGATAAAGCTCATTTGTACGTCGGCGCCGCTCAGTTCGTCACCCAGCAAATACGGGGTATCCGCCAGCACGTCGTTCAGGTAGCCGAGGTAATTGGCCACTTCCGACTCAATACGCGGGTGCAACGGCGTGCCCGCGTCACCCAGGCGGCCGACGTAGAGGTTAAGCATCAGCGGCAGCATGGCCGAACCTTCGGCGAAGTGCAGCCATTGCACGTATTTGTCGTAGGTGGCGGTGGCAGGGTCGGGTTGCAGGCGACCCTGGCCATGGCGGCGGATCAGGTAGTCAATAATCGCGGCGGACTCGATCAGCACGAGCGCGCCGTCTTCAATCACCGGCGATTTACCCAGCGGGTTGATGGCCTTGAGTTCGGGTGGCGCAAGGTTGGTTTTCGGGTCGCGCTCGTAGCGCTTGATTGCGTATGGCAAGCCGAGTTCTTCAAGCAGCCAAAGGATGCGTTGCGAGCGAGAGTTGTTGAGGTGGTGGACAGTGATCATAAGGGCTCCGCTGAACAAGAGTGGGTGTATAGCAAACAGACTACGCGACCCACGTGGAGTGCCGTGAATGTAGGCGACCCATTGCCCTGACTCAAACATAGTCATACGATGACTGATCACAACCATAAAAATAAAGGATCACTCGTGAGTAAACCCCTTCTCATGGCCGCCGCTGTCGTGTGCGGCCTCAGCGTGCACGCGAACGCCGCTACTTTTGCGTATATCTCCAGCCCCGGCGACGGCCTGATTTCCCACTATCGCCTGGACGAAAGCAACGGCGCGCTGAGCCTTATCGATCAGGTGAATGCCGGCGATCAGGTCAACCCGATGGCCCTCAGCCCCGACGGTAAAACCTTGTTTGCCGCGTTGCGGGTCAAGCCGTTTCAGGTTCAAGGGTACAGCGTCGACCCCACGACCGGGCGGTTGACGGCGCAGTCCAAGGCGCCGTTGGCTGAAAGCATGGCGTACCTTGCGACTGACCGTGCCGGGCGTTACCTGCTCGCCGCCTCTTACGGTGCCGACACCCTGAGCGTGCAAGCGATTGACGCGGCTGGAAAACCCTCCGGCACCCTTCAGACCTACAAGACCGGCCCACATGCGCACTCGCTGCGCACCGACCCGAGCAATCGCTTTGCCTACGCGGGCAATCTGGGCGCGGACCATGTGCTGCAATACCGCTTCGACGCCAACACGGGCGCGTTAACGCCGATTGGCAGCGGCTATGTAAGTGTTGCGGCCAACACCGGGCCGCGGCACCTGGCCTTTTCTGCGGACGGCAAATACCTCTACGTGGTGGGGGAAATGAGCGGCACAGTCAGCGTATTTTCCATCGATGGCAGCACCGGCGCACTCACCCAGACTGGCATGGCGAATGGCATTCCCGAGCGCTTGAAATTGGCCCATGGCGAAGTGCGTGACGCGCGCAACAATGACCTCAAGGACGACCCGACGCCGCGTATCTGGGCAGCAGACCTGCGCATGTCGCCGAATGGCAAGCTGCTGCTGATGAGCGAGCGCACCAGCAGTTCGGTGTCGGCCTTTGCGGTGGACACCGCCACGGGTGGCATAAGGTTTGTCGACAACTACCCGGTCGCAGAGCAGCAGCCGCGCAATATCGCCTTTTCACCGAATGGCCACTGGTTGCTGGTGACCGGTGAAAAAAGCGAGAAAGTCGGCACCTATGCGGTCAGCGACACAGGTGCCTTGAAGCGTGTGGGCGAAGCGCCATCTGGCAAGGGTGCGCTGTGGATTGAGATCCTGCACACCTCAGCGCAATAGCCCTCAGCCCAACCTGAAACGCGCGGTGTTGTCACTCAACGCCTGGCTGCCCTTGCTCAGGGTATCTGCCGCGCGGTTGACGGCTCGCGCGCCATCGAGCAAACGCCCGGCGGCCTGATCAACTTGTTGGATGTTGCCGCTGACCTCGTCGGCGGTCGCAGCCTGTTCTTCTACCGCCGTCGCGATCTGCGCCAGGGTGTCGGTGACGTTTTGCACCGCGCCGGCGATCTCGCCCAGCCGCGTGCCGAGCCCGGTGACGGACTCCGCGTCAGTCAG
Source organism: Pseudomonas kitaguniensis (assembly GCF_009296165.1). Classification (GTDB taxonomy): domain Bacteria; phylum Pseudomonadota; class Gammaproteobacteria; order Pseudomonadales; family Pseudomonadaceae; genus Aquipseudomonas; species Aquipseudomonas kitaguniensis. Next base: position 6,075 of record NZ_VUAZ01000218.1, read on the forward strand.
CGCCTGTTCGCATGCGGCGCCCATCAGCGTCACCGCTTGGCTGACCGTCGCGCGCAGGCTGTCGACCGTGCCGGCGATCTGCGCCGTCGACGCCTGGGTGCGTTGCGACAGGCTGCGAACCTCGTCCGCCACCACCGCAAAACCACGGCCCTGCTCGCCTGCGCGTGCAGCCTCGATGGCCGCGTTAAGCGCCAGCAAGTTGGTTTGTTCGGCGATGCCGCGAATGGTGTCGACCACCGATTGAATCTGTTGCCCTTGCTGGCTGACTTGCTCCAACGCGTTAGCAGTGTCGGTCAGGCGCTGGTTGAGTTGCTGGATGCTGGCCGTGGTGCGCTGGCTGTCGCGGCTGCTGTCTTCGGCAATGCGCCGGGTTTGCTGGGCGCTGCCAGCCGCTTGTTCACAGCTTCTGGCGACGCCCATCGAGGTGGCCGCCAGTTGCGTGGCGGCGGCGGCGATCTGGCTGATTTGTGACTGTTGGTCTTCGACCTCTGTAAGGGTGCTGCCCGACTGCGAATTCAGCGTGAGCACGGCCGAGCCGAGCAGTTGAGTCTCGTGATTAACCCCGAGCAGGCTGGTGCGCAATTGCACGACCGCGACGTTAAGCGCGGTGCTGATGGCGGCCAGTTCGTCACGGCCTTCCACCGCCACTTCGACGCACAGGTTGCCGTCGCGCAGGGACTCGGCGAGCGTGGTAATGCCGCTGGCGCTGCGGTGAATAGCAGCCTGCAGGCACATAAACAGGTACAGCGCCGCCAGTGCCAACAGGCTGAAGGTCGCCACCACCGGGATGAAGTGCCGGAACGACAGATCGCGGTAATAACTCAAGCGCTGATCCATCGAATTCAGCGACTGGTTGCGCAACGTACCTAACGCGCCAAGCATGCTGTCGACACTGCGGTCGAAGCCCGCCATGTCAAGCTTGATAGTGCCGCCAAAAACGCCGTCGTCCAACAGCTTGAGTTGGTTATCGAGCAATTGCAGGCTGCTGTCGTATTGCGCCGTCCACGGTTCGAGCCCCTCATATTGCTTGGCTTTGAGCGAGGCAGCGGCCTTGACCAGTTGGTCGCGCGCATCGCCAATGCGGCTGCGCAGGTCACGCATCTGCAAGCGACTTTGCAAGGTGAACTGCCCCGAAGCGATGGACGACTCGCCAACACTCGCCATACGGCCGATGCGCTCGATCAGGTCCGGCGTCTGTTGGGTGGATATTTGCATCAGCGTGTAGGTTTCCAGCCAAGGATCGAGGATCAGGCCGGTGTCGAGGGCGATCTGTTCGCGCAGGGCTTGCACGGCGGTCAAGGCGGCGGTGAAGCGGTCATAACCGTCCGGCCACCAGCCCACAGTGCGCAAGGCTTGGGAGTCCATGCCCTTGACGGTGGCCTGCAACGCCTCAAAACGCGTCAAGGTGTCGGCGCTGGCATGCTCGGCTTTGAGCGAGTCGCCCAGTACTTGCAGGCTCTTCAGGATGACCGGGCTGCCGGCATCGACCTTGTCCATCGCCGCTTGAACCGCAGGCGTCTGGGTATGCAGGATGTCCACCGCTTTCCAGCGCGCCGCCAGGTTACGCTGGGCCGTCAATTGCCCATCCAGAGCCTCCATGGCCAATAGCTGGCTAACGCCAGACTTCTCGCTGGAAATCACCGCTAATTTTTCGCGATAGTCCTGGCCGATCATCCACAGGCTGCCCACCAGAGGCAGCATGAACATAATGAACAGAATCTGGAATTTGCGCGCAAAACCGAAACGCCCGAGCAGGCGGATACCGGGTGATAAAAGACTGTGCATGGCCGACTAACCCCTAAAACAACCCACGCGGAGCACCGGCGGGCGAAGCCTTGATATAACTAACGGCAAAATGCCATGTCATTGATTAGCTTGGCTCTAGCAAGATACGGGCCGCTGGTGAAGAAGCCGTAAATAGGCGGTTCGCCGATGAAACAACCCGGTAGCGCGCGCTAAAATGGGGCGAAAGCACTCAGCGTGAAGCGTAGAAATGTAACCCGATTTTACATCGGCACAGGCGTCAGGCTGATACTCGCCGCAAAGTCAGCGTTCGGCAAGTTCTGACGCGAGGATTATTCGGCTGAAGGGTGTCATTCGGGCAGGACTTTAATGCTCAAAGACTTTTATCGTTGAACGCTGGTGTACGCTCTAAGGCGTCACACTTGCCACCGCGCCCTTGGCCTGGTCCAGCCAGTTTTTTGAGGGTGGTGCCTGGGCCTCCAATGCCTGCGAGGCTTTGAGTATCTCGATCAAGTCTTGAGTCGTGGCGGTGCTCGCCGTCAATGCAGGCGGCACCGGCAAGGCCTTTGCCGCTTCTGACGCAGCGCCCGTTTCGGCGGTAAAGGCGCGAATCGCCTCCAGCCCCTCAAGCATTGGCAGTGTCAGACCGGTGACACGGTCAAACGCACGGATGCTCGGGAAATCCACCTTGCCGCGAATCACCGGCGTGCCCAGCGACGGAACAATCAACCCGATCAGGTAGCGTGGGTTGCGGCGCCTGATTGTCAGGCCAACACTGGCGACCGCCAACCCCACGCCCACCACGCGTTCGGCGGTGACCAACAGCGATAACGGGTTATTGGTTTCAGTGTCGAAAAATATGCCGCGATAACGAAAGTAGTCGCTGAAAATTTCCCGTTCATTCAAGGCCGCGTTCATAAACCAGGCGCGCGAGTCGTGCACGTGTTCATCAAACATCTGAATGATCGGGTAGACCTTGTCGTTTAACGATTTGCCGTCTGCGCCGAACAGGTTGGCGCAGTTCATCTCGCCGGCCTCGCGCAGGTCGGCATAGTGCTGGGCTTCGTCTTGCGCGTTGGTCATGTACACAAGGCCACCGACCAAGGTGTTGGCAAGCGTGCCAAGGCTGAACAGTTCACCGGCGGGCCAGGTCCATTCCGGCACATAGTCACGCCGAAAATCGGCCATGGCGTTGAGCAACTGGCGACAATCCAGGTTCGGTTCATACACTTTGCTGGTGTTAAACGCGCCTGAGGAGCGGGCGCCGGTGCGACGTTCGTAGTTCAACTTGATCAGCTGATTATCGTGTTGCGTGGCCAACTGACGTTCAGACCAGACCGGCGCCGGGGTGCCGGCCCGGTTGGCGGCATCTTCCTCAAGTTGGATGCTGTGTAAGGCTTCAAAGGC
>NZ_VUAZ01000219.1 GCF_009296165.1 Pseudomonas kitaguniensis
GGCTTGCTCCCTCCCACATTGGATTTCCTGCAGCATGGGAATCCTGATTTGGATTCGGATTACTTGGAGAGAAAACGCATGCCTTCTTCCAGCCCGCGCAGCGTCAGCGGGTACATCTGATCCTCCACCAACTCACGCACAATCGCGGTCGACGCCGTATACCCCCACGTGTCTTTCGGGTACGGGTTTATCCAGATCAGCTTTTTATACTTGGCCATAAAGCGCTGCATCCACACATAGCCGGCTTCTTCATTCCAGTGCTCGACGCTGCCGCCGGCCTGGGTGATTTCGTACGGCGCCATCGACGCATCGCCAATAAAGATCACTTTGTAATCGGCGCCATACTTGTGCAGCAAATCCTGGGTCGAGGTGCTTTGCGAGGTGCGGCGCTGGTTGTCCTTCCACACCGCTTCATACACAAAGTTATGGAAGTAGAAGTACTCCAGGTGTTTGAACTCAGTCTTGCACGCCGAAAACAGCTCTTCGCAGATCTTCACATGCGCGTCCATCGAACCACCGATGTCGAACAGCAGCAACAGCTTGATAGTGTTGCGCCGCTCCGGTCGCATTTGAATATTCAACAAGCCTGCATCACGCGCCGTATGGTCGATGGTGCCGTCGATGTCCAGCTCTTCGGCCGCACCCTGGCGCGCGAACTTGCGCAGGCGGCGCAGGGCGATCTTGATATTGCGCGTGCCCAGCTCTACCTGATCGTCGAGGTTTTTGTACTCACGCTGGTCCCAGACTTTTACCGCCTTGCCCTGGCGCTTGCCGGCATCGCCCACGCGGATACCTTCCGGGTTATAGCCGCCGGAGCCAAACGCGCTGGTGCCGCCAGTGCCGATCCACTTGTTGCCACCGGCATGGCGTTCCTTCTGTTCTTCCAGGCGCTTCTTGAATTCCTCGATCAGCTTGTCGAGGCCGCCGAGGGACTGGATCTGCGCACGCTCTTCATCGCTCAGCGAGCGTTCGAATTCCTTGCGTAGCCACTCCTCGGGAATCAGTGCCTGCAGGTGGTCGTCGAGTTTTTCGAGGCCATTGAAGTAGGCGCCGAACGCGCGGTCGAACTTGTCGAAATGCCGTTCGTCCTTGACCAGAATCGCGCGGGCCAAGTAGTAAAACTCGTCCATGTCGGCGAAGGTCACTCGCTGTTTCAGCGCGTTGATCAGGTCGAGCAATTCGCGCACCGACACCGGCACCTTGGCCGCACGCATTTCGTTGAACAGGTTGAGCAGCATCAGCGATTACCGCGACGGCTCATAAACGCCAGTCGTTCCAGCAGTTGCACGTCTTGCTCGTTCTTCACCAGAGCGCCGGCCAGCGGCGGGATCGCCTTGGTCGGGTCGCGTTCGCGCAGCACCGCTTCACCGATGTTGTCGGCCATCAGCAGTTTGAGCCAGTCGACCAGCTCCGAGGTGGAAGGCTTTTTCTTCAAACCCGGCACTTTGCGCACGTCGAAGAACACGTCCAGCGCTTCGCTGACCAGGTCCTTCTTGATGTCGGGATAGTGCACGTCGACGATTTTTTGCAGCGTGCTGCGGTCGGGGAAGGCGATGTAGTGGAAGAAGCAGCGGCGCAGGAACGCGTCCGGCAGCTCTTTTTCGTTGTTGGAAGTAATGATGATGATCGGGCGCTTTTTGGCCTTGATGGTCTCGTCGATTTCGTAGACGTAGAACTCCATCTTGTCGAGTTCTTGCAGCAGGTCGTTAGGGAACTCGATGTCGGCCTTGTCGATTTCATCGATCAGCAGAATCACCCGCTCCTCGGACTCGAACGCTTCCCAGAGCTTGCCCTTTTTCAGGTAGTTGCGCACATCGTGCACCTTGTCCACGCCCAACTGCGAGTCGCGCAGGCGGCTCACCGCGTCGTACTCGTAGAGGCCCTGATGCGCCTTGGTGGTGGACTTGATGTGCCAGGTGATCAGCTTGGCGCCGAAGGATTCGGCCAGTTGCTCGGCCAGCATGGTCTTGCCGGTGCCGGGCTCGCCCTTGACCAGCAACGGCCGCTCCAGGGTGATCGCGGCGTTGACGGCCAGTTTCAGGTCATCGGTAGCCACATAGGCCTGGGTGCCTTCGAACTTCATCGCTCATTCCTCACATTCATCAATGCCCGGACTATACCGCGCAGCCCCGGTGGCTGTGAACGCAGACGCCTTATTCAGTCTCTGAATGGCCGGTCACGCGCAGCATCAGTCGGTCGACGGCTTGGGCTGTTCGTAGCGCGCATTGAAGGCCTGGATGAAACCGTTGCGCAAAATCGCCACGAATGCAGAGAACGCGCTGATATTTTGCTGGTGCACGCTGCCGCTGAGTTCGACGCGCGTGGCGAATTGATTTTTGCGCTGGTTTTTCAACACCGTCTCGCTGGTGCCCACCACGGCTTCCCAGATCGAGCGGAAAATATTTTTGTCTTTGTTTTCGACGTCCTGCTGCCAGTCAAAGACTTCAACATCGCGCAACAGCGGCTTGATGTAACCGCTGAGTTGGCCCTTCTGGGCCTGCGCTTCGATCACCACATCACCGGTGCCCGCCTTGAAGTCGAACTTGCCGTACGCCGAGGCGAAATCGTTCATGCGTGTGAGTTGCAGGTCACGCGCGCGGAAGCGGAATTCGAAGTCCTCAAAATTATTGAAAGGGTCAAAGGTGGCAGTGGCTTCCAGCGGCGCTTGGCCTTGCAGCATGGCCTTACCGTCAAAGCGTGCATCGCGCTGGCCTTTGAGGTCCACCACGTTGGTCAGGTTATACAAGCTGGCGTTGATTTCGGTGGCGTTGATGTTTACTTGCGGTTTGGAGCTGAAGTTGTGAAAGGCGACCTTGCCGTCCTCAATGCGCACTTCGTTCAGGGTGATCGGCAGGAGTTTTTTCAACTGCGCTTGCCAGTCGGTGCCCTTACCGGTCTGCGACGCCTGTTTGTTTGCGCCGCCGTCGACGAAGTTGATTTCAGGCCGCACAAAATGCCCCTCGGCAACCACCGCATGGTCGTACCACAGCGAGTGCCAACTGACCGCAAATTCAATCAGCGGCGCGTTAACCAGCGGCACCGGAACCTTACCGTCGACCTTGACGATTTTCAGCCCTTTTATCCGGTAGGCGCCGCGCCACAACGCCAGGTCTACATCGGCGACTTCGCCGCGGTAATCACCCATGTCGGCGAGCTTGTCATTCAGGTAATTGCGCACCACATAAGGCAGCGCGATATTCAGGGCAACCAGCAGCAGCACCAGCCCGGCGGCGGTCCATAGCGGCCAACTGTAGCGACGTTTCATGGGGTAGGCTCTCTGTCCATATTGGGTTACATATAATTGATGGACTTGCGCACAGGGCGCAACGTTCCGCAGACTGGACGCCTCTACGCCAGCGGCATAACCTTGGGGCCTTCCTGAAATAGCCTTAAGGACCCCGTTATGAGCCGCATCTTTGCAGACAACGCGCACTCCATCGGTAACACGCCCCTGGTTCAGATCAACCGGATTGCGCCGCGTGGCGTGACCATCCTGGCCAAGATCGAAGGGCGTAACCCAGGTTATTCGGTGAAGTGCCGCATTGGCGCAAACATGATTTGGGACGCCGAAAGCAGCGGCAAACTCAAACCCGGCATGACCATTGTGGAACCGACTTCCGGCAATACCGGCATCGGTTTGGCGTTTGTCGCGGCCGCGCGTGGCTACAAACTGTTGCTGACTATGCCGGCGTCCATGAGCATCGAGCGGCGCAAAGTCCTCAAGGCTCTCGGCGCCGAGCTGGTGCTGACCGAACCGGCCAAAGGCATGAAAGGTGCTATCGAAAAAGCCGGTGAAATCGTTGCCGGTGACCCGTCGGCCTACTTCATGCCAGGCCAGTTCGAAAACCCGGCCAACCCTGCGATCCACGAGAAAACCACCGGCCCGGAAATCTGGAACGACACCGACGGCGCCGTCGACGTGCTGGTCGCGGGCGTCGGCACTGGCGGCACCATTACCGGTGTGTCGCGTTATATCAAGAACACTGCGCGCAAGCCGATTCTGTCGGTGGCGGTGGAGCCGATTGCATCACCGGTGATCACTCAGGCGCTGGCCGGTGAAGAGATCAAGCCCAGCCCGCACAAGATCCAGGGCATCGGCGCGGGGTTTGTGCCGAAAAACCTCGACCTCTCGATGGTCGACCGCGTGGAACTGGTGACCGATGAGGAATCCAAGGCGATGGCCCTGCGCTTGATGCAGGAAGAAGGCATTTTGTGCGGTATCTCCTGCGGCGCCGCCATGGCCGTGGCTGTGCGCCTGGCCGAGAAGCCGGAAATGCAGGGCAAGACCATCGTGGTGATATTGCCGGACTCCGGTGAGCGCTACCTGTCGAGCATGCTGTTTAGCGATTTGTTTACCGATCAAGAAAACCAGGCCTGACCGGTTTGCTGCGTGTCTCCCACGCAGGGCCCGCAATCAGGGGTGCAGAGGGTTGATTTATGTCAGCCGGTCGGCCGAGGCCTTCTGCATAATGCAGCAAATGTTTATGATGACCGGCTGCTACGTTTGGTTTCCCCTCACCGGGAGGTTATTCGCCAGGCGCTAATTTCCAGGAGTTGCTGCATGACCTTTTCTTTGGCCGCCAAACTGTCGGTGCTGCTGTTGTTTATCGGCAGCACGTTGTATGTGCACTTGCGTGGCAAGGCCCGTTTGCCGTTGTTGCGTCAGTTCGTCAACCACTCGGCGTTGTTCGCCCCGTACAACGCCTTGATGTACCTGTTCTCGGCCGTGCCGTCCAAGCCGTACCTGGACCGCAGCAAATTCCCTGAACTGGACGTGCTCAAGGACAACTGGGAAGTGATCCGCCAAGAGGCCATGCACCTGTTCGACGAGGGTTATATTCGCGCCGCCGAAAAGAACAACGACGCAGGCTTTGGTTCGTTCTTCAAGAAGGGCTGGAAGCGTTTTTACCTCAAGTGGTACGACAAACCGTTGCCATCCGCCGAGGCGTTGTGCCCGAAAACCGTGGCCCTGGTCAGCAGCATCCCCAACGTCAAGGGCGCGATGTTTGCGCTGTTGCCCGGCGGCAGCCACCTCAACCCGCACCGCGACCCGTTTGCCGGTTCGTTGCGTTATCACTTGGGGCTGTCCACGCCGAACTCCGACGACTGCCGCATCTTCGTTGACGGCCAGGTCTACGCCTGGCGCGACGGCGAAGACGTGATGTTCGACGAAACGTATGTGCACTGGGTGAAGAATGAAACCGAACACACTCGGGTGATTCTGTTCTGCGACATCGAACGCCCGCTGAGCAGCCGTTTGATGACGCGCATCAATCGCTGGGTCAGCAAGCAACTCGGTCGTGCTACTGCGCCACAGAACCTGGATGACGAACGTGTTGGCGGCATTAATCAGGCCTATGCCTGGAGCAAGACCTTCAGCGACAAGTTCAGTGGTCAGGTCAAACAGTGGAAGCGCAAGCACCCAAAAGCCTACCGCATCGCGCGGCCGGTGTTGGCGGTGGTGGTGTTGGTGCTGTTGTGGAAGTGGCTGTTCGGCTGATCTGATGTAGCGCTGTCGCGCAGCAAGCCAGCGTGCGGCCAGCGTGGTTTAACGGGGCGCTTTTCAGATCAAGAGCAAAAGCACGGCGGCCTGAAAGCCCACCTGAGTGGTTGAAGCAGATCAAAGGCGGGTTTTACATACACAGCAGATCTGCTTCTGCTTGTTGT
>NZ_VUAZ01000022.1 GCF_009296165.1 Pseudomonas kitaguniensis
AACACATTCAAACTGTGGGAGGGGGCTTGCTCCCGATGGCGGTAGTTCAGTCACTCAATAACCTGCTCCATCATCCACCTCACAAAATCGCGCACCTTGGGCACTTCCGCCGAGTGCTCGGGGTACGCCAGGTAATACGCGTCCTGGCTCGGCAACGCATGCTGCCAGGGAATCACCAGCTTACCCTCGGCCAATTCCTCTTCCACCAGAAACCTTGGCAGCAACGCCACGCCGCAGCCCACTTGCGCCGCACGAATGCACATATAGACGGTGTCGAATCGCGGCCCATGGTAGCTGTGCTCGGTGTGCAAACCCTGGCTGGCGAACCAGTCATGCCAACCCTGCGGTCGTGAGGCGTTTTGCAGCAGCACCAGTTCGCTCAATTGCGTGGGGTCGCTGAACGGCTGCGCGGGCAGGCTCTCGGGCGCACACACCGGCACCAGTTCTTCGCTGAACAGTTTCAGGCTTTCGGTGCCAGGCCGCGAGCCCTGGCCGAAGTAGAAGGCCATGTCGGCCTTGCCTTGCAGCAGCTCATCGGGTGCCTGTTCATTGCACAGGTCGAGGTGGATGTGCGGGTGCCGCAAGCGCCAGCCCTTGAGGCGCGGCACCAGCCAGCGTGCGCCGAAGGTGTAGGGCGTGGACACGCGCAGCACTTCGGTCTCGCCGCCATAGGAGCGCAGGTAATGCGTGGACATCTCGACCTGCGTGAGAATTTTGCGCACTTCCACCAGGTACAAATCGCCCGCCGGGGTCATCTGCAAGCGGCGGCGCACCCGGCGAAACAGCAGGTGTTGCAGCAATTCTTCCAACTGCGCCACTTGCTTGCTCACGGCGCTTTGCGTGAGGTTCAGTTCCTCGGCGGCGCGTGTGAAGCTCAGGTGGCGGCTGGCGGCTTCGAAACACTGCAGGGCGGTGATCGAGGGCAAATGTCTTCGGTTGAGCACGGCATGCCTCTTTTTATTCTTTGCATGAATAAACGGAATGATATCTCGCCTAATCGTCGTTTGTTGGCACGTCTTCTGCCAGCTAAAAATAAACCCACGGATCGTCGTGTGGGCCGCGGCGCAATTTTTTCTGTATAGATTGAAGGAGTGACCCATGGTTGCCGCATTGCTTGACCGTCTCGGGATTGACCCGGCGCTGTACCAGTCGGGTAAACACCCTGTGCATTCGCCGATTGATGGCAGCGTGATCGGCAACGTGCACTGGGAAGGTGCCGCCGAGGTGGAGCAGCAGGTCAGTCGCGCCGAGCATGCATTCGACGCTTGGCGCAAGGTGCCGGCACCGCGACGCGGCGAGTTGGTGCGCCAGCTCGGCGACGTGCTACGCGAATATAAGGCCGACCTGGGCGAATTGGTGTCGTGGGAAGCCGGCAAGATCACCCAGGAAGGCTTGGGTGAAGTGCAGGAAATGATCGACATCTGCGACTTCGCCGTCGGCCTGTCCCGTCAGTTGTACGGCTTGACCATCGCCTCCGAGCGCCCCGGCCACCATATGCGTGAAACCTGGCACCCACTGGGCGTGGTCGGGGTGATCAGCGCGTTCAACTTTCCGGTCGCCGTGTGGGCGTGGAACACCACGCTGGCGCTGGTCTGCGGCAACGCGGTCATCTGGAAACCGTCGGAAAAAACCCCACTCACCGCGCTGGCCTGCCAGGCGCTGTTCGAGCGCGTGTTGAAAAACTTCAATGACGCGCCCGAGTACCTCAGCCAAGTGGTCATCGGCGGCCGTGACGCTGGCGCAGCACTCGTGGATGACCCGCGTGTGGCCCTGATCAGCGCCACCGGCAGCACCCGCATGGGCCGCGAAGTGGCGCCCAAAGTGGCCGCACGTTTTGCCCGCAGCATTCTGGAGCTGGGCGGCAACAACGCGATGATCCTCGGCCCCAGCGCTGATTTGGACATGGCCGTGCGCGCCATCCTGTTCAGCGCCGTCGGCACCGCCGGCCAGCGTTGCACCAGCCTGCGCCGGTTGATCGCGCACGCGTCGGTCAAGGATGAAATCGTCACCCGGCTGAAAGCTGCGTACGCCAAAGTGCGCATTGGCCACCCGCTGGAAGGCAATCTGGTCGGCCCGCTGATCGACAAACACGGCTTCGAGACTATGCAGGACGCCCTGGAACAAGCGTTGAGCGAAGGTGGCAAGGTGTTCGGCGGCAAGCGTCAGTTGGCAGATAAATTCCCGAACGCCTACTACGTGTCGCCAGCGATTGTGGAAATGCCCGAGCAAAGCGAGGTGGTGTGCACGGAAACCTTCGCGCCGATTTTGTATGTGATCGGCTACACCGACTTCAGCGAAGCGCTGCGCCTGAACAATGCCGTGCCGCAAGGCCTGTCGTCGTGCATCTTCACCACGGATGTGCGCGAGGCGGAACAGTTCATGTCGGCGGTGGGCAGTGACTGCGGCATCGCCAACGTCAACATCGGCCCGAGCGGCGCGGAAATCGGCGGCGCGTTTGGCGGTGAGAAAGAGACCGGTGGCGGGCGCGAGTCGGGTTCGGACGCGTGGCGCGGGTACATGCGCCGCCAGACCAATACCGTGAACTACTCGCTGGAATTACCCTTGGCGCAGGGCATTACCTTCGACTGAGGTTACTGAGGTTACTGAGGTCAATGTGGGAGGGGGCTTGCTCCCGATTGCGGTGTGCCAGTCAACAGAGATACAACTGACACACCGCCATCGAGAGTAAGTCCCCTCCCACAGTTGATCGGGTTGGTCATTAACAATAACAGTTGTTTGTTGGGTCCTCTGCGGAGTCTGGCAATGCGCTTACGCGAAGCATGTTTGTGGGAACAACTCACCCCCGGCCGCCCGGACCGTGCTGCGCTTAACGGCGAGGTGAAGGTTGATGTGTGCGTGATCGGCGCCGGCATCACCGGCCTCTCGGCGGCGATTCATTTGCTTGAGCAGGGCAAAAGCGTCGCCGTGCTTGAAGCGCATCGCACCGGCCATGGCGGTTCGGGGCGCAACGTCGGGCTGGTTAACGCGGGCCTGTGGATTCCCCCGGACGAGATCGAGGCCGGTTTCGGCGAAGCGGTCGGCAGCCAGCTCAACCGCATGCTGGGTGCGGCACCGTCTTTGGTGTTCAGCCTGATCGACAAATACAGCATCGATTGCCAATTGCGCCGCGAGGGCACCTTGCACATGGCGCACAACGCGCGTGGCGAGGCGGATTTACGCAGCCGTGAAGCACAATGGAAGCGCCGTGGCGCGCCAGTTGAATTGCTCACCGGCCAAGCCTGCGAGCAAGCCACCGGCACCCAAAAGATCGCCGCCGCCTTACTCGACCGGCGCGCCGGCACCTTGAACCCGATGGCCTACACCTGTGGTTTGGCGAGTGCCGCCGCCGGTATTGGCGGGCAACTGTTCGACCATTCCCCGGTCACCCAGCTTGAACGCCAGGGTTCATTCTGGTCGGTGCAAACCGCGCAAGGTTCGGTGCAGGCGGCGCACGTGGTGATCGCCTCAAACGCCTACACCGAAGGCGAATGGACCGAACTGCGGCGCAATTTTTTCCCCGGTTATTACTATCAGGTCGCCTCGGCACCGCTGACCGGCGACGCCGCCCAACAGGTGCTTCCCGGCGGGCAGGGCTCATGGGACACGCGCCAAGTACTCAGCAGCATCCGCCGCGACGCCGATGGCCGCCTGTTGCTCGGCAGTTTGGGCAACGGTAACCAAAAACCTGCGTGGTTCCTCAAGGCGTGGGCCGATAGGGTGCAGCAGCATTACTTTCCCTACCTCAAAGCGGTGCAATGGGAATACACCTGGACCGGCTGCATCGCCTTTACCCCGGATCACCTGATGCGCCTGTTTGAACCGGCACCTGGCCTGTTGGCAGTCACGGGCTATAACGGGCGTGGCGTGACCACCGGCAGCGTGGTGGGCAAGGCGTTCGCTGATTATGTGTGTGACCAGAATGCCCAGGCGTTGCCGATTCCCTTTGCACCGATGCAGCCGCTGGCCAGCCCGGGCCTGCGCAGTTGCCTGTATGAAGCGGGGTTTTCGCTGTATCACGCCGGGCAATGCCTGCGGATCGTCATCTGATCAGCGAAAGGCGGGTTTTTCTTAGCAGGCTACTCATCTGTATTGGTGCGAGTTGTAGCAATCACGCACTGTAAATGTGCAGTTCCGTTACGCACGTTGTTACACGGGCAGGAACTGTCGTTTATTCGTCTGGTCGCGGGTGCGACCTGTCAAGGTTGTACCTTTTTTGCCTGCGGTTGCACCTGTGCGAGCCAGACGGTTGCACGTGCAGCCAAAAGGAGGTGCCGAGCCCTGAATAATAATGACACCGTGTCTTTTTGAAGAATAAAAACGTAATGGCACGCGCCTTGCTCTGAGCTTTGAGTGAAGGGTTGAACACAAGTCGTTGTGCCAATAATCAAAAATATCGGAGCACCACTCATGTCCCAGACGTTTTACAAGAAAGGTTTTCTGGCCCTCGCCGTTGCCGCGGCGTTGGGTGTTTCTACGTTTGTTCAAGCTGATGTGAAGATTGGCGTTGCGGGGCCGATGACCGGCGCCAACGCGGCTTTCGGTGAGCAGTACATGAAAGGTGCCCAAGCGGCAGCCGATGTGATCAACAAAGCGGGCGGTATCAACGGCGAGCAGATCAAGCTGGTCGCGGCGATGACGCCTGTGAGCCCAAGCAAGCGGTGGCCGTGGCCAACCGCCTGGTCGACCAAGAGAAGGTGATCGGCGTGGTCGGCCACTTCTGCTCCTCGAACACCATTCCAGCCTCTGAAGTGTACAGCGACGCGGGCGTGATCATGATCACCCCGGGCTCCACCAACCCGACGGTCACCGAGCGCGGCCTGTCGGCGGTGTTCCGCATGTGCGGGCGTGATGACCAGCAAGGCATCGTCGCCGGTGACTACATCGTCGACGTGCTCAAAGGCAAAAAAATCGCAGTCATCAACGACAAGGACACCTACGGCAAAGGCTTGGCTGACGCCACCTCAGCCCAGTTGACCAAGCGCGGCGTCAAGCCGGTGCTGGAAGAAGGCCTGACCCGTGGCGAGAAAGACTTCAGCGCCCTGGTCACCAAGATCCGCTCCGTAGGGGCTGACGTGGTTTACTTTGGCGGCCTGCACCCGGAAGCCGGCCCGTTGGTTCGCCAACTGCGTGAAGCTGGCCTGAAAGACGTCAAGTTCATGTCGGATGACGGCGTGGTCACCGACGAACTGGTTGCGACCGCCGGTGGCAAGCAGTACGTGGATGGCGTGTACATGACCTTCGGCGCCGACCCGCGCCTGCTGCCAGACAGCAAAACCGTCGTGGAAGAATTCAAGAAGAGCGGCTACGAGCCTGAAGGCTACACCCTGTACGCCTACGCCTCGGTTCAGGCACTGGCGGCTGGCTTCAACGGCGCCAAAAACAACAAAGGCGAAGACGCCGCCAAGTGGCTCAAGGCTAACCCGGTGAAAACCGTGATGGGTGAAAAAGCCTGGGATTCCAAGGGTGACCTGAAAATCTCCGACTACGTGGTTTACCAGTGGGACAAAGACGGCAAATACCACCAGCTGGAAAAGCAGAAGTAAGCCTGAGCGCCACATAACCCCTGTGTGAGTGGCGCTGTGATCGATCTCTGTTTTTTCCTCCAGAAGGGCCGCACACCCATGGGTGTGCAGGCTCTCACCGCGTGAGATTGCGTTATGGATGGTATTTTCCTGCAGCAACTGGTCAATGGCCTGACCCTCGGGTCGGTCTATGGCCTGATCGCCATCGGCTACACAATGGTCTATGGCATCATTGGCATGATCAACTTCGCCCACGGCGAGGTTTATATGATTTCCGCTTACCTGGCGGCGATCAGTCTGGCACTGCTGGCTTACTTCGGCATCGAATCCTTCCCGCTGCTCATTCTCGGCACCCTGGTGTTCACGGTGGTTGTCACCGGCGTTTACGGCTGGGTCATTGAACTTGTCGCCTACAAACCGCTGCGCAACTCCACCCGACTGGCACCGCTGATCAGCGCCATCGGTATTTCGCTGATCCTGCAGAACTACGCGCAAATCGCCCAAGGCGCCAAGCAACAAGGTATTCCAACCCTGCTGGCCGGCGCCTGGCGTGTCGATATTGGCAGCGGGTTCGTGCAGTTGACCTACACCAAGGTGTTTATTCTGGTGGCCGCGTTTCTCGGCATGGGGCTGCTGACCTACATCATCAAGTACACCAAGCTCGGCCGCATGTGCCGCGCCACCCAGCAAGACCGCAAGATGGCGTCGATCCTCGGTATCAACACCGACCGCGTGATCTCCTACGTGTTTGTCATCGGCGCCGCCATGGCCGCGCTGGCCGGCGTGCTGATTACCCTCAATTACGGCACGTTCGACTTTTACGCAGGCTTCATCATCGGCATCAAGGCGTTTACCGCAGCGGTACTCGGCGGCATCGGTTCCCTGCCTGGGGCCATGTTGGGCGGGATTATCCTGGGTATCTCCGAGTCGTTGTTCGCGGGGATGATCAACTCTGACTACAAAGACGTGTTCAGTTTCTCGCTGCTGGTGGTGATTCTGATTTTCCGTCCTCAGGGCCTGCTGGGTCGCCCGCTCGTGGCTAAGGTGTAAACATGTCTGCTGCCAAACCTATTGATATCAAGAAGAGTGTGGTCGATACGGTCTTAGCCGGGCTGATAGCGCTGATCGTATTCGGGCCAATCGTCGGCGTGGTGCTCGACGGCTACAGCTTCAACCTGCAACCTGCGCGTGTGGCTGCCCTGGTCGCCATTGTGATGGTTGGCCGCTTCGCCATGAGCCTGTTCCTGCAAACCCCCAAGGGCCTGAAAGTGCTGCAGGGCTTTGAAAGCAGTGGCTCGGGCGTGCACGTGCTGGCGCCGGACTACAAATCACGCCTGCGCTGGATCATCCCGGTGCTGATCGTGATTGCTATCGTGTTCCCGATCTTCGCCAACAAGTACCTGTTAACCGTGGTGATCCTCGGGCTGATCTACGTGTTGCTCGGCTTGGGCCTGAACATTGTGGTGGGCCTGGCCGGTTTGCTCGACCTCGGTTACGTGGCGTTCTATGCGATTGGCGCCTACGGCCTGGCGCTGGGGTACCAATACCTCGGCCTCGGGTTCTGGACGGTGTTGCCGTTGGCCGCCATCGCGGCGGCGCTGGCGGGCTGCATACTCGGCTTCCCGGTACTGCGAATGCACGGTGACTACTTGGCCATCGTGACCCTGGGCTTTGGTGAAATCATCCGCTTGGTGCTGAACAACTGGCTGTCGTTTACCGGCGGCCCGAACGGCATGCCGGTGCCTTCGCCGACCTTCCTCGGCCTGGAGTTCGGGCGCAAAGCGAAGGATGGCGGCATTCCGTTTCACGAGTTCTTCGGCCTCGATTACAACCCCAACATCAAGTTCATGTTCATCTACATCGTGCTGTTCCTGGTGGTGCTGGCTGTGCTGTACATCAAGCATCGCCTGACCCGCATGCCGGTCGGCCGCGCCTGGGAAGCCTTGCGTGAAGACGAGATCGCCTGCCGTTCGATGGGCCTCAACCACGTACTGGTAAAACTGTCGGCGTTCACCATCGGTGCCTCCACGGCCGGTTTGGCCGGGGTGTTTTTCGCCAGTTACCAGGGGTTCGTCAACCCGTCGTCATTTACCTTCTTCGAGTCGGCGCTGATCCTCGCCATCGTGGTGTTGGGCGGCATGGGCTCGACGGTGGGCGTGGTGATCGCGGCGTTCGTATTGACCGTCGCCCCGGAGCTGCTGCGCAGCTTCTCTGAATACCGCGTGCTGCTGTTTGGCGTGCTGATGGTGGTGATGATGATCTGGCGCCCACGCGGCTTGATCCGCATCAGCCGCACCGGTGTGACACCGCGCAAGGGGGTGGCGCCATGAGCAAAGAAATCGTGCTGTCGGTGGAACACCTGATGATGCACTTCGGTGGCATCAAGGCCTTGAGCGACGTGAGCCTCAAGGTCGAGCGCAACTCGATTTTCGCCCTGATCGGCCCCAACGGCGCCGGCAAAACCACCGTGTTCAACTGCCTCACCGGCTTTTACAAAGCCAGCGGCGGCAAAATCGAACTCAACGTGCGTGGCAAGCAGACCAACGTGATCCAGTTGCTCGGCGAGCGGTTTAAGGCCGTCGATTTCGTGTCGCCGAAAAGCTTCTTCAGCCGGGTGTACTACAAGATGTTCGGTGGCACCCACCTGGTCAACCGCGCAGGCCTGGCGCGTACATTCCAGAACATTCGCCTGTTCAAGGAAATGTCGGTGCTGGAAAACCTGCTGGTGGCCCAGCACATGTGGGTCAACCGCAACATGCTGGCCGGCATCCTCAATACCAAGGGTTACCGCAAGGCCGAAAGCGACGCCCTCGACCACGCGTTTTACTGGTTGGAGGTGGTCGACCTGGTGGACTGCGCCAACCGCCTGGCCGGTGAGCTTTCCTATGGCCAACAGCGCCGCCTGGAAATCGCCCGCGCCATGTGCACGCGGCCGCAGATCATCTGCCTTGACGAACCGGCAGCGGGCCTCAACCCTCAGGAAACCGAAGCCCTCAGCGCGATGATTCGCCTGCTGCGCGATGAGCATGACCTCACGGTGGTGCTGATCGAACACGACATGGGCATGGTGATGAGTATTTCCGACCATATCGTGGTGCTTGACCACGGCAACGTGATCGCCGAAGGCGGCCCGGACGCGATCCGCAACGATCCGAAAGTGATCGCCGCCTACCTGGGCGCCGATGAAGAGGAGCTGGTATGAACGGGCCTATCCTCGAACTGAAAGACCTGGACGTGTTTTACGGCCCGATCCAGGCGCTTAAAAAAGTCTCGCTGCACATCAACGAAGGTGAAACCGTCAGCCTGATCGGCTCCAACGGCGCGGGTAAATCCACGCTGCTGATGTCGATCTTTGGCCAGCCACGCGCCGAGTCGGGGCACATTCTTTACAACGGCGTCGACATTACCCACAAGTCGTCGCACTACATCGCTTCCAACGGTATTGCGCAGTCGCCGGAAGGGCGGCGGGTGTTCCCCGACATGACCGTTGAGGAAAACCTGCTGATGGGCACCATCCCGATTGGCGACAAGTTTGCCGCCGAGGACATGCAGCGCATGTTCGAGCTGTTCCCACGGCTCAAGGAGCGGCGCACCCAGCGCGCGATGACCATGTCGGGTGGTGAGCAGCAAATGCTCGCCATCGCGCGCGCGCTGATGAGTCGCCCCAAACTGTTGTTGCTGGACGAACCGAGCCTGGGCCTGGCGCCGATTGTGGTGAAGCAGATTTTCGCCACCCTGCGCGAGTTGGCGGCCACCGGGATGACCATCTTTCTGGTGGAGCAGAACGCCAACCATGCACTGCGCTTGTCGGACCGGGCGTATGTGATGGTCAACGGCGAGATTCGCCTGACCGGCACCGGCAAAGAGCTGCTGGTGAACGAGGAAGTGCGCAACGCCTACCTCGGCGGGCACTGATCTAAAGGCTTGATGCAACAACCCATGTGGGAACCGGCTCTCTGTGGGAGCTGGCTTGCCTGCGATGGCATCTCCTCGGTCTAACTGAAAGACCGAGGTGCTTGCCTCGCAGGCAAGCCAGCTCCCACATGAAACGGTTCCCACATTTTTTTTTGGGGTGTTTTCAGTGCCCCGCCAAATTGTGGAAAACAAATCTGCACACCCTCTAAAGCGCGACATATAGCCGCCGCAAATGCCTGTTTTGTCACAGTTTTGACTTGTCCCCATTCGCTGTGGAACCGGCTGTGGGTAACGTGGGAGTAGCTGGCTGAAAGCCTTTGATTACGGGGCTTGCAGCGCGGTGGTTGTTTTATGATCAGCGGCTTTTTCGCGACCTGTCGAGGGGTTTGTCAACCTGTTTAAAGACACAGGTATATGACCGATTTATGTAAAGTCAGCCTGTGGATAAGTCTGTGACTAAACTCTGGAAAGACCTCCACAGAGGCCGGAATGACTGGCCTGGAGCCATCGTTCTAAATGACCTTCAGTGCACACGCGTACATACGCCCCGGCCCAGGTCAAGCAAAAAACTTTCTAAAACCGCCTGCAGGCCTTGTATAAAGCGGCCTGAAGCTTTTTGCACTTGCCCCCAAAGACTGTGGGCGCAGTTGTGGATAACCTGCGCGTATATGGCTGCAGGCCACGGTTCATAAGGCGTTGCGCGTATTGGTTAAAAACTGATCAGGTATTCGCGAGTTGGTGCGCTTAGCGGTTGCCGCAACGAGCGCGTAAGGGCATTCTGCTGGCTGATTTTTTCTCGATGCCCGCAAGGAGAACACCATGTCCGACACGCTGTTTATTACTGGCGCAACTTCAGGCTTCGGCGAAGCGTGTGCCCGTCGTTTTGCCGACGCCGGCTGGAAACTGGTGCTCACCGGCCGTCGTGCCGACCGCTTGAATGCCTTGGTCGAAGAGCTTTCCAGGCAAACCGAAGTGCACGGCCTGGTCGTCGACGTACGTGACCGCAAGGGCATGGAAGACGCCATCGCCAACCTGCCGCCAGCCTTCGCCACGCTGCGCGGGCTGATCAACAATGCCGGGCTGGCCGTGGGCACCGACCCTGCGCCCAAGTGCAGCCTCGACGATTGGGAAACCATGGTCGACACCAACATCAAAGGCCTGCTGACCACCACCAGCCTGCTGCTGCCGCGCCTGATCGCCCACGGGCGCGGCGCCGGTATCGTCAACCTCGGTTCCATCGCCGGCAGTTACCCGTACCCGGGCAGCCACGTGTATGGCGGCTCCAAGGCATTCGTTAAGCAGTTCTCGTTGAACCTGCGCTGCGACCTGCAAGGCACCGGCGTACGCGTGACCAACCTTGAGCCAGGCCTGTGTGAGAGCGAGTTCTCGCTGGTGCGCTTCGGCGGTGACCAGTCGCGCTACGACGCAACCTACGCAGGCGCCGAGCCGATCCAGCCGCAAGACATTGCCGACACCATCTTCTGGGTGATGAACACCCCGGCGCACGTCAACATCAACCGCCTGGAGCTGATGCCGGTGAGCCAGACCTGGGCCGGGTTTGCGATTGAGCGTGGCGCCAAGTAAGGCGTTAGACCGAGTCGCCTGCATCGCGAGCAAGCCCGCTCCCACACTTGACCGGGTTCCAGCATGAGAGTGCGGTCAATGTGGGAGGTGGCTTGCTGCCGATGGCGGCATATCTGCCAAAACACGACATAAGGTACACTCCTCCGCTGAAGCCCATGCGCACTGTATGGCTTTAGGTGTTAACAGGAGGAAATGTGAGTAACCGGGGTGAGCAGGCACTGCTCAAACAATCGACCATCCTGATGTTCGCCGTTGCGATCGCCGGGATTGTCACGGGTGTGATGTCTGGCGCCCAATCGATTCTATTCGACGGCTTTTTCTCGCTGATCGCCACCGCCATCAAGGTGTTGATGCTGATCACCGCCAAGCTGATCGCTAAAAAAAGCAACCAGCGCTTCCAGTTCGGCTATTGGCACCTGGAGCCGATGGTGCTGCTGATCGAGGGCAGCTTTTTGCTGTTGATCGCTCTCTACGCGTTTCTCAATGGCGTGTTCGGCATCATCAATGGCGGGCGTGAGATCGAGTTGGGGCTGGTGATTGTCTATGCGGCGGTATTTACCGTTGTCGAATTCGCCTACTTTTTCTATGTGCGCTACCGCAACCGCAGGCTCAAATCATTGCTGATCCAGTTCGACAATATCAGTTGGCTGGTGGACGCGATGCTTTCCGTGGGCTTGCTGATCAGTTTTCTCGCCGCGCTGTTGCTCAAGTCCCAGGGCTATGACGAGTGGGCGGTGTACGTCGACCCGCTGATCCTGATTGTGTTGGCCCTGAGCATGCTGGCGCCGGCGTTCAAGATCCTGCGCCCGGCGTTGCGCGAGGTGCTGGGCATCGCCCCGGACCACCTGGACGACACGGTGCGCGAGGTCATGGACGCGGCGCAGGCCAGGCATGGTTTCGACGACTACATGACCTACGTGCAAAAGCACGGGCGGGCGCGGTTTATCGAGATTCATGTGGTGTTGCCGGCGAATTACCCGGTGGCTAACGTCGCCACTCTCGACGCGCTGCGCGAAGAAATATCCACAGCGCTCGGCACCCCGGACGCGGCGCGCTGGTTGACGATCAGCTTTACCGGGGATCGCAAGTGGATTGCGTGAAGCTTTCGCGAGCAAGCCCGCTCCCACACATGCTCGCATTCCAAAGGTTGAACGCGGTCAAGTGTGGGAGCGGGCTTGCTCGCGAATAGGCCCTGGCAGTCAGCTCAGATGCTGGATCAAACCCTGGTAGCAGGTTGCCAAGTGATACGGCGTAGTCGACGGCATGTCGCGGCGGCTTACGGCACCGCTGGCATCCAGGCATTCATGCCAGCCTTTGGCATGTAAAAAGTGCTGTTGCAGCGCGAGCAATTGGCGCTGCAACACCGCCTCACTGCCGGGGCGCAAGGTCAGTGCGCGCAGGTATTCGGCCTGTGCCCAAATCCGTTGAGTGCCGTCGCGCACGCTGCCGTCCAAGGCGAGCATGCCGCTGACCGCACCGCTCTGGTTATCCACACCCTTAAGCTCTGCGTAGGCAAATGCCCGCGTCAAAGAGGCATGCAGCGGTGTGCCGCGCAGCACCGCCGAAGATTCGAGCAGAAAGAACCACTCGAACTGGTGCCCGGGTTCAAACCAGTTATCCACAGCCCCCAGCGGTTTTTCCATCATCACGCCGTGTTGAGGGTCGATGAAGCGTTGCTGCATGGCCGTCGCCAATCCCAGCAAGGCCGCTTGTACATTGGCGTCGTCACGCGCAGCCAAGGTGGCGAGGAAGCCTTCGGCCAAATGCATCAACGGGTTTTGCAGCGGGCCGGAGTTGAGGCACGACCAGTGTCGCTCCAATACCGCTTCGTACAAGCCATCGCCGCTGGCGAAACGTTCGGCGACCACCGCCAGGGCCGCATTCAGTACCGACTCCACTTGCGGCTCACGCACCTTGGCCCAGTAGTGGGCGCAGGCGAAGATAATGAAGGCGTGGGTGTAAAGGTCTTTGCGCGAGTCCAACGGCTGGCCGGCCGGGTCGATGCTGTAGAACCAGCCGCCGTGCTCGGCGTCATGAAAGTGCTGTTGCAAGGAGCGGAACAGCGCGGCGGCACGTTCTTCGGCAAAGCCCGCGCCGGGCTCGCCGATCAGGCTGGCGAACAGGTACAACTGCCGGGCGCACGCCATGGCGCGGTAGCGTTGCGGGGGCAATGGCCGGTGGTCGGCGTCCAGCGCCTCATACGGCAGCGCCAGTTCAGCATTCCAGCCCGGGCCTTGCCACAGTGGCACGATCAGGTGGTGGAAGTGCGTGAGCACGGCATTCAACGAAGGTTGGGAGGCGGAGTCTGGAGCGATGGGCATCGGCTGGCGTCGTCACGGCAGGGGCGTAGGCGCGCATGTTAGCAGGCTTGGGATGGATGGTGGTTTTGAGACCGCCTTCGCGAGCAAGCCCGCTCCCACAGTGGATGTGTGAATACAGTCAACTGTGTGCGGGCTTGCTCGCGAAGAGGCCCTCAGCAGCGCCGCAAATCAGCCCGCCAGCAACCAAACCCCGGTTGCCGCCGACGCTGCACCGGCAACCCGCACCAGCGGTGCGGCTGCGGCTGGCAGGAAGCGCACCACGGCATAACCGGCAGCATGCAGCATTGCCGTCGCACCGACGAAGCCTGCGGCATACGCCCAAGGGCTGGACATGGCCGGCAGCTCAAGGCCATGCGCCACGCCGTGGAACAGCGCAAACAATGCCGTCGCCCCCACGGCCACGAACAGCGGTGGTCGCACCGCCAGCGCTACCGCCAGGCCCAGCGCGAGGACCGACGCGGCAATCCCGCTTTCCAGTGCCGGCAACGCCAGGCCTTCAAAGCCGAGCAGGCCGCCAATCAGCATAGTGCCGACAAACGTGCACGGCAGCGCCCAACGCGCCGCGCCTTTTTGCTGGGCCGCCCACAGGCCCACGGCGAGCATGGCGAGCAAGTGATCGATGCCGCCCAATGGGTGGCCGATACCGGCCATCAGCCCGTTATCGCCATGCCCGGGGTGAGCGAAGGCGAGGGCGGGGGTGAGCAGCAGGGCGGCGGTGGCGAAGAGTTTTTTCAGGCCCATGAGCAGGCTCCTTTTTAAAGTGAGATCAGGCAGCGGTCAGCAAGCCCTGACGTTCGATAAAGGCGACGATTTCATCCAGGCCGACGCCGGTTTTCTGGTTGCTGAATACAAAGGGTTTACCGTTGCGCATGCGCTGGGTGTCGCTGTTCATCAGTTCCAGCGAAGCACCTACCAGCGGCGCCAGGTCGATCTTGTTGATCACCAGCAGGTCGGATTTGCAAATACCGGGCCCGCCCTTGCGCGGCAGCTTGTCGCCCGCGGACACATCGATCACGTAGATGGTCAGGTCCGACAACTCAGGGCTGAAGGTCGCCGACAGGTTGTCGCCGCCGGACTCGACCAATATCAAGTCCAGGCCGGGAAAGCGCCGGTTGAGTTGGTCCACCGCTTCCAGGTTGATCGAGGCGTCTTCGCGAATCGCCGTGTGCGGGCAGCCGCCGGTTTCAACGCCGATGATGCGTTCAGGCGCCAGGGCCTGGTTGCGCACCAGAAAGTCTGCGTCTTCGCGGGTATAAATGTCGTTGGTCACCACGGCCAGGTTGTAGCGATCGCGCAGGGCCAGGCACAGGGCCAGGGTCAGCGCCGTCTTGCCGGAGCCCACCGGGCCGCCGATGCCGACACGCAAAGGTTGTGTGTTCATGTGCTTCTCCAAGATATAAGGCCCCCAATAAAAAGCGTTTAGGAACGGAACAGGCGGCTGTACTGGCGCTCGTGGGCCATGCACGCCAAGGCCAGGCCAAACGCGGCACTGCCCAAGGAATCAGGTTCGATGCAACGGGCGTCCTGTTGGGCTTGTTGCAGCAGCGGCAACAGTTCACTGGTCAGGCGCTGGGCGGCTTGCTGGCCCAGGGGCAGGGTTTTCATCAGCACGGCGAGCTGGTTTTCCAGCCAACTCCATAGCCAGGCGGCGAGCGCGTCGTCGGCGCTGATGTGCCAGGCGCGGGCTGCCAGCGCCCAGCCCAAGGCCAGGTGCGGTTCGGCGCATTCCTGCAAAAATGCACGCGCGGCCGCGTCCAGCTCCGGTAAACCATTCAGCAGTTGCTGCAGCGAATAACCCATCTGCCGGCTCTCGTGATACAGCTCGCGGGTCTCGCGGCTGGCGCGGTGTTGCTCGCACCACTGCGCAAGACGCGGCCAATCCTGCTCGGCGGCGGCCTGGCAATGCGCGAGCAGCAACGGTGCTTCGAAGCGCGCCAGGTTGAGCAACAACTGGTCGCTGATCCAGCGGCGGGCGCTTGCGGCATCGGTCACGCGGCCATTTTCCACGGCCATTTCCAGGCCTTGGGAGTAGCTGTAGCCGCCAATCGGCAATTGCGGGCTGGCCAAGCGCAGCAGCGCCCACGCTGGGTTCATAGGCGCACGCCGAACTGGTGCAGCTTGGGCGGGTAATTGAAGTCTTCGTCGCCATGGCGCGAATGGTGATGGCCGCCGCCGTAGGCGCCGTGTTCCGGTTGGAACGGCGCTTCGAGGGTTTCGGTGTGGGCGCCTAACTGATCAAGCATGGCCTTGAGCACGTAATCATCGAGCAGGCGCAACCAGCCATCGCCGACTTGCAGCGCCACATGGCGATTACCCAGGTGATAGGCGGCGCGGGTCAGTTCAAACGCGCTGCTGCACGTAACGTGTAGCAGTTGTTCAGGCCGAGCATTGACGCGTACGACACGTCCGTCTTCAGCTTGCAGGAATTCGCCATCGCGCAGCGGCGGCTGGCCGCGCTCCAGGAACAGGCCGACGTCTTCACCGTCGGCACTGAAACAGCGCAGGCGGCTTTTGCTGCGCGCTTCGAAATTCAGCAGCAGTTCTGCGGCCCAAAGGGCTTGCGGGGCGATTCGGCGGTGTATCACCAGCATCGGAAGGCTTCCAGCTATGAGCGGTTGGGGATCAGCAATAAAAGACTTAGAGCAAGGGGCTTGCCAATCACGCAGGCAGTTCGGAAAACCCTGTAGGCAAGCGCGGTTATGCAACCGAACGGTGCGCGAGCCTGCACGGGTAGCGCTTTAATTTGGTGCGACAATGGTTTTATAGCACTGGAACGGGGCGTTCCGAGTGGAAATGAGAAAGCGCCTGTATGAATATTCCTTCATCTAACTCGCTCAGGTGTTTTTAAGCCTGTTCCTGCGCGTCCATCGCGCGCGCCGATGGGCGCGGTCAGGTCGGCCACGTCGGCCTGTATATCGGCGAAGGCAAGTTCATCCATTCACCGAGTACCGGCAAGCGCGTGCGTATCGACTCGCTCAGCAGCCGCTACTGGAACAAGCACTACACCACGGCCAAGCGCTTCCACACGGCGGGCTGACCGGCTTACTCGGTGCTGCCCAGCCCTTGCCAGTGCTTGAGGCCGATGAAGATAAAGCGCAATTGCTGGGTGATTTTTGCTTGGGGTGTCAGGTGCGCAGGCAGCGCTTGGGCGGGCGGGTCGATGATGTCGGGCAAGGTCGCGAACACACTCTTGACGATCAGGTCGGCCATGACGTGCAGCCCTTCAGCATCCAGGTGCTGGAGTTTGGGCATGCGCGTAAGGTCGGCAGCCAGGTCGCTGGTGATGTCTTCGCGCAACGCGCCGATGGCTTGGCGCACCGCCAGGCAGCCGCCGTATTGTTCGCGGGCGAGGAACAGGAACTGTGAACGGTTGGCCGAGACCACATCCAGAAAAATGCGCACGGAGGCATCGATGATGCCGCCCATCACGAATTCATTGTGGCGCACCAGGCGAATCGTCGCGCGGAAGGTCTGGCCGACTTCACTCACCAATACCAAGCCCAGCTGGTCCATGTCGTCGAAATGACGATAAAACCCGGTGGGTACTATGCCGGCGGTTTTCGCCACTTCGCGCAGGCTGAGGCTGCGAACCCACGGCCACACTCCATCAGATGGCGGGCTGCGTCCATCAAGGCGAGTCGGGTCTGTTGCTTCTGTTCGGCGCGGGGCAGCATTGGCGGGCGGGCTTTGTCGGCAAGTCAGCGAAGCACTCTAGCAAAACAGCTTCGTCGGCGTCGAACTTGGCGCACGCTATGCGCGGCAAATGGGGGGCACAGGCGGTTTAAAACCAATCTTTAGAAAGTCAAAAGCCCGATCCACAGACCGGGCTTTTTTCTGGGCTACCACAGGCTTAGCTCTGTGCTTGATGCAGGTCTTGCAAACGGTCTGAACCACCTTCAGCAACACCTTCGGTGTAAGCGCGTTCGTTGGCTTTTTCCGAACCGCCTTCTACCAGGCCTTTTTGTTCCAGGCGATCACGGCCACCTTCGGCAACGCCTTCGGTGTAGGCACGTTTGTTGGCGTGTTCCGAACCATTTTCGGCAACAGCGCCACTGGCGTAGTCACGGTTTTCTTCTTCTTGCGAACCGCTGCGGGCCAGGGTTTGGCTGGTTTGCACGGCTTGGGCGGAATTCTGTGGGGTAGCTTGTTCAGCGGCTGGCAGGGCAAAAGCGCTGGAAGCCAGGACCGACAGCATAACGGTAGCGAGTAATTGGCGTTTCATGAGGGTTGCTCCTTGGGAGTGCGATAAAGTGGGTACATGGCTAATGCTACTCTCGATAAGTCGATATAAAAGTTCATAAACACAATGGTAATAATCAACAGAATTGATTGTTCCAGGCGGAGGCTCTAGCACGCACCTCTCAAGCCCGCGGTTTTGCACCAAGGTGGGTATTTTCGACTCGCTTGTGGGTAACACCGGTGCAGTGTTGATGGTTTATTCGACTGCGGCTGTAGGATGAATCGCTTTTTTTGCGATGAATTCGTACTCCGGCTAAACCCCCAGACCGTTTGTCAGTCGTAGCCTTATGAGCTGTAGTTAAAAGGTGCGCGCAGCGCGCACCCTCAGTCGTACTCAGGAGTTATGTGCAATGACGCGCACTCGTAAAATCGTCGCTTGGAGCTGCGCCAGCTTCGTTGTGTTAATCGCCGTGGTGGTATTGGTTCTGGTGTTCTTTGACTGGAACCGCATCAAGCCGCCGCTCAATGCCAAAGTCTCCGAAGAGTTGCATCGCCCGTTTGCTATCAATGGCAACCTGGCGGTGGTGTGGGCGCGTGAGCCGGATGAAGGCGGCTGGCGGGCGTGGGTGCCGTGGCCGCACGTGATTGCCGAAGACCTGAGTTTGGGCAACCCCGACTGGTCGAAAAAGCCGCAAATGGTCACGCTCAAGCGCGTGGAGCTGCGTATTTCGCCGTTGGCGCTGTTGGTGCAGCGCGTGGTGATCCCGCGTATCGACCTGACCGAGCCGAGCGCCGACTTGCAGCGCCTGGCCGATGGTCGCGCCAACTGGACCTTCACCTTCGACCCCAAAGACCCCAACGCTGAACCTTCCAGCTGGTGGTGGACATCGGCGCGATTGGCTTCGACAAGGGCCATGTAACGCTCGACGATCAAACCCTCAAGACCCAACTCGATGTGATCATCGACCCGCTGGGCAAGCCGATTCCGTTTGGTGAAATTGTCGGCGACGCCGATGCCAAAAAGGCCTTGGAAAAAGGCTCGGCGCCGCAGGACTACGCGTTTGGCCTCAAGGTCAAAGGCCAGTACCACGGCCAGAAACTTGATGGCACCGGCAAGATCGGTGGCCTGATCGCCTTGCAGGACGCGACCAAGCCGTTCCCGTTGCAGGCCCAGGTTAAAATCGCCGCACCCGCATTGCGCTGGCCGGCACCCTGACCGACCCGCTGAACCTCGGCGCGCTGGACCTGCGCCTGAAACTGTCCGGCAGCAGCCTCGGCAACTTGTACCCATTAACCGGCGTGACGCTGCCGGATTCGCCGGCGTACTCCACCGACGGCCACCTGATCGCCAAGCTGCACGAAGCCAGCGGCGCCTCGTTCAGCTACGAGAATTTCAACGGCAAGATCGGCGACAGCGACATCCACGGCAACCTTGGTTTTGTGGCCAGCCAGCCACGGCCCAAGCTCAGTGGCGCGCTGGTTTCCAACCAGTTGCTGATGGCCGACCTCGCGCCGTTGATCGGCGCAGACTCCAATGCCAAGCAAAAAGCCCGGGGCGGTGAAAGCAAGCAGCCTGCGACCAAAGTGCTGCCGGTGGAAGAGTTCCGAACCGAGCGCTGGCGTGACATGGACGCCGATGTGGAATTCACCGGTAAACGCATCGTGCACAGTGCCGACCTGCCGTTCACCGACCTCTACACCCACGTGGTACTCAAAGACGGCGAACTGAGCCTCGAACCCCTGCGTTTTGGCGTGGCCGGCGGCAAGCTTGATGCGCAGATTCGCTTGAATGGCCGCACCACACCGATGGAAGGCCGCGCCAAACTCACGGCTCGCAACTTCAAGCTCAAGCAGCTATTCCCGACGTTTGAGCCGATGAAAACCAGCTTTGGTGAACTCAACGGCGATGCCGATATAACCGGGCGTGGCAACTCTGTAGCAGCGCTGCTGGGCAGCTCGAACGGCGATCTGAAAATGCTCATCAACGACGGCGCTATCAGCCGTGGCCTGATGGAAATCGCCGGGCTTAACGTGGGCAATTACGTGGTGGGCCGGCTGTTTGGCGACAAGGAAGTGAAGATCAATTGCGCGGCGGCGGACTTCGGCATCAAGACCGGTCTGGCGACCACGCGCTTGTTTGTGTTCGATACCGAGAACGCGATTATTTACATCGATGGCACCGCGAATATGGCCACCGAGCAGTTGGACCTGACTATTACGCCGGAGTCGAAAGGCTTCCGCCTGTTCTCGCTGCGCTCTCCGCTGTACGTCAACGGGCCGTTTATCAAGCCGAATGCCGGGGTCAAGGCGGTGCCGCTGATGCTGCGTGGCGCGGGCATGGTGGCGCTGGGTGTGGTTGCCGGCCCTGCAGCAGGGTTGCTGGCACTGGTTGCACCGAGCACGGATGAACCCAACCAATGTGCCCCGTTGTTGCAGCAGATGCAGCAAGGCAAAGCGCCGAAGACCGTGAAGTAACGATCAAACCCCATAAACCAATGTGGGAGCGGGCTTGCTCGCGATGGCGGTGGTTCAGTCAAGATGTATATCGACTGTTACTCCGCTATCGCGAGCAAGCCCGCTCCCACAGGGGTGGGGTGTTGCAGTGTTGCTGATTACAGGCTGCTGAGGATGTCAGCCATGTCGTCTGCGTGTTCTTCTTCCTGTGCCAGGATTTCTTCGAACAGGCGGCGAGTGGTTGGGTCCTTGTCACCGATGTACTGGATAATCTCGCGATAGCTGTCCACCGCGATGCGCTCGGCCACCAGGTCTTCGTAGACCATTTCCTTCAAGCTGTTGCCCGCCACGTATTGAGCGTGGGAGTTTTTCGACAGCAGGTCCGGGTTGAACTCCGGCTCACCGCCCAATTGCACGATGCGCTCGGCGAGTTTGTCGGCGTGCTCGGCTTCTTGGGTGGCGTGCTCAAGGAACTCTTCGGCGGCAACGTGTGCCTTCACGCCGGTTGCCATGAAGTAGTGGCGCTTGTAGCGCAGTACGCACACCAATTCAGTGGCCAGCGAGCCATTGAGCAGGCGAATGATCTCTTCGCGGTCGGCGTCATAACCCTCGGTCACGGCACCGTTTTCGACATTCTGGCGGGCGCGTTGGCGCAGCGTCGCAACGTCAGTCAAGTTTGCTTCAGTCATCTCAATCTCCTGGTGCTAATCCGGTTTTACGCCACGCTCTACCGGCGTGATCGCTCGAAGTTGTGAGTACTTGAGGCAGCAAAAAGTTTTATCGGATTTGCCCGCAGCGTCATACGTCAGGCTCAACGGTGGGAGCGGGCTTGCTCGCGAAGGCGATGTATCAAGCGACGCGGGCAGCCTGACTGCGCACCGGCGTGGTCCAGCGCTCCGACAAAATCACCCCGCCCAAGGTCAGCAAGCCACCGACCAGGTGGTACAGCGCCAACGCTTCCTTCAACACCAGCGCCGCAATCAACGCGGTGATCAACGGCAGCAGGTTGAAAAACAGCGTCGTCCGGCTTGGTCCCAGGGTTTTTACCGAGTGCATCCACGCCAGCGGCGCGAGCATCGACGCCAGCAAGCATGCGTACATCACCAGCGGAATATTCGCCCAGCTCAAACCGGCTTTGGTCGAAAACAGGAACAGCGGAAACAGCACCACCACTGCCACCAGCACCTGCAAATACAGCAACACCAATGGCGGCAGGCGCAACTGCCATTTTTTCAGCAGGGTGCTGTAGACCGCGTAGGCCAGGGTGGCCACCAGCATCATGCCATCGCCCAGGTTGACCCCATGTTGCAGCAGCGCGCTGAGGCTGCGGCCGACACCACCACCACCACGCCTGCGAACGACAGCACCGCGCCGGCCAGCGCGCCAAACGTCAGGCGTTGGCCGAGGCTGATAATGGCGGCGGTCAGCGCCATCAGTGGCATCAGCGAGAGGATGATGCCCATGTTGGTGGCGCTGGTCAGCGTCGCAGCGTAGTAGGCCAGGCTTTGATACACCGCCATGCCGAGCACGCCGAGGATGAAGATCTTGCCCAGGTTCGGGCGGATCAGCGGCCAGTTGGCAACCACCGGCTTGAGCATGAACGGGGTAAACAGCAGCGCCGCCAGCAACCAGCGGTAAAAGCCGATTTCGGCAGGGAAGATCGCGCCCACGGCCAATTTGTTGATAACCGTGTTACCGGCCCAGATAAAAATGGCGAGCAGGGGATACGCATATTGCATCTAAAAAAACCAAGTGGGTTGAAGAGGCGCGATTATCCCCTGTCTGGAAAAATCCTGTACGGCGATCAAGGCTGCCGCAGTATCGGCGGTCGAATATTTATGGCCCCTGACAGGTAACAGGCTTTGACTACACTGCTGGTAGGCCGTGCCCCTTCGGCACGGTAACAAGGAGAAAACTCCATGAAGATGCTGCGTATTCCGCTGTTGATGATGGGCTTGCTGTTGTGTTCTCAAGGGTTTGCCGCGACCGCCCAGCAAAATAAAATGACCACCTGCAATGCTGAAGCCAGCACCAAGACGCTTAAAGGCGATGACCGCAAGGCCTTTATGAAGACCTGCCTGTCGGCGCCGGCGGCCAACGACGCGAAGACCCTGACCCCACAGCAGCAGAAGATGAAAGACTGCAATGCGTCGGCGAAAACCAACGCCCTGGCCGGCGATGCGCGTAAAACCTTTATGAGCACCTGCCTCAAAGGAAGCTGATTACGCGAATCCGCTGTGGGGGCGGGCTTGCTCGCAAAAGCGGTGGGTCATGCAACACATCAGTGACTGGGCTACCGCATTCGCGAGCAAGCCCGCTCCCACACTGACGGTGTTCACAGCAATCAGACCTCTCGCTTGATTGTCTCAAGGCTGGCAGACTGCCCATCCTTTAACGCCGTTCGTTTTGAGGCTGTATGCCAACGTTTTCTCAGCGTCACGTGTTGTTGCTGGTCAGTTGCGTCATCATTTTCGGTGGTTTACTGCTGGTTCTGCCGCTCAAGCTGCTGCCCAGCCTGTTGGCCGGCCTGCTGGTGTATGAACTGGTCAATATGCTCACCCCGCAGTTGCAACGGCTGATCGAAGGCCGCGCGCGCGTTGGCTGGCCGTGGCGTTGCTGGGCACCTTGATCGTCAGCGTGCTGACCTTGATCTTCGCCGGCGCCATCAGCTTTTTGCTCCACGAAGCGGAAAACCCCGGCGCTTCCCTGGATAAATTCATGGGCGTGGTCGACCGCGCGCGTGGCCAGTTACCGCCGTTCCTTGACGCGTACTTGCCGGCCAGCGCCGCCGAGTTCCGCGTGGCCATCGGCGATTGGCTGAGCAAACACCTGAGCGAGCTGCAGCTGGTCGGCAAAGACGCCGCCCACATGTTCGTCACCCTGCTGATCGGCATGGTGCTGGGCGCGATCATCGCCCTGCAACGCGTGCCCGACGTGACCAAACGCAAGCCACTGGCTGCCGCCTTGTTCGACCGCCTGCACCTGCTGGTTCAAGCGTTTCGCAACATCGTATTCGCGCAGATCAAGATTGCTGCGCTCAACACCGCCTTCACGGCGATCTTTCTGGCGGTGGTGCTGCCGTTATGCGGGATTCACCTGCCGCTGACCAAAACCCTGATCGTACTGACCTTCCTGCTCGGCCTGCTGCCAGTGATCGGCAACCTGATGTCGAACACGCTGATCACCATCGTCGCGTTGTCGCTGTCGATCTGGGTGGCGGTGGCGGCGCTGGGGTATTTGATCGTGATTCACAAGGTCGAGTACTTCCTCAACGCGCGAATCGTCGGTGGGCAGATCAGTGCCAAATCGTGGGAATTGCTCCTGGCGATGCTGGTATTCGAAGCCGCATTCGGCCTGCCGGGCGTGGTGGCGGGGCCGATTTATTATGCGTATTTGAAGAGTGAGCTGAAGCTGGCGGGGATGGTTTGACTGTATTCCGGCAGGGCGACTGAAGAGCCGCCCTGTTCCCGCTTAGGACGCAGGGGTTTCAGGTGTACACAGATCAAACTGTGGGAGCGGGCTTGCTCGCGATGGCGGTGTGACAGTCAATTAATGTGCTGGCTGTCACACCCTCATCGCGAGCAAGCCCGCTCCCACAGTTGATTTTCAGTGTTGGTGACATCGGGGCCGGTCAGTTGCCGTAGCGCTTGCTGGCCTCAATCGCCAAACCGCTGCCGATGCTGCCGAAGATATTCCCTTCCACGTGCCGCGCGTTCGGCAACATCGCCGAGATGCTGTGGCGCAGCGCCGGAATGCCGCTGGAACCGCCGGTAAAAAACACCGTGTCCACTTGCGCCACGTCTACCGAGGCGTCGGTGAGCAATTTGGTCACGCTGTTGCGCACGCGCTCCAGCAAGCCATCAATCGCCGACTCGAACAGCGTGCGGCTCAGGTCCACACTCAAGCCCGGTTCAACCCGGTCCAGCAGCACGTGACGGCTGTGTTCGTGGGTCAGCTGGATCTTGGTTTCTTCGACTTCCATGGCCAACCAGTGCCCGGCACGCTGTTCGATCAGCTTGAACAGGCGGTCGATGCCGCCGGTGTCTTCGATGTCGTAGCGCATGCTGCCCAGCGCCAGTTGGGATTTTTGCGAGTACACCGAGTTGATGGTGTGCCAGGTGGCGAGGTTCATGTGGTGGCTGGTGGGCATGTAGGCGCCGCTTTTCATGCGGCTGCCGTAGCCGAACAGCGGCATCATGCCGGCGAGCGACAGTTGCTTGTCGAAGTCGGTGCCGCCGATGTGCACGCCGCCGGTGGCGAGGATGTCGTCGTGGCGGTTGTCGTTATGGCGACGGTCCGGCGACAGGCGTACCAGCGAGAAGTCTGACGTACCACCGCCGATGTCGACGATCAGTACCAGCTCTTCCTTTTGAATGGTGGACTCGTAGTCGAAGGCTGCCGCAATCGGTTCGTACTGGAACGAGATGTCCTTGAAGCCGATCGCGCGTGCCACGTCCACCAGGGTATTTTCGGCTTCCTGGTCGGCCATCGGGTCGTCGTCGACGAAGAACACCGGGCGGCCCAACACGACTTCTTCGAACTCGCGGCCGGCGGTGGCTTCAGCGCGGCTTTTGAGTTGGCCGATAAACAGCCCAAGCAGGTCGGTGAACGGCATGGCCGTGCCGAGTACGCTGGTGTCGTGCTTGATCAACTTGGAACCGAGCAGGCTCTTGAGCGAGCGCATCAGCCGGCCTTCGTAGTTTTCCAGGTACTCGTGCAGGGCCAGGCGGCCGTACACCGGGCGACGTTCCTCGAAGTTGAAGAACACCACCGACGGCAGGGTGATTTTGTCGTCCTCCAGCGCGATCAGCGTTTCCATGCCGGGGCGAATCCAGCCGACGGTAGAGTTGGACGTGCCAAAGTCGATGCCGCAGGCACGGGCTGGGGATGAGTTTTCCATGTCTATCGGGTTCCGGTTGAAAAACGGCCGCGCAGTGTATGCCAGTCGAAGGCGGATGCGTAGGCCGACCATCCGTTAAATCGTGCTTGAAACCTCAGGTTTTGCCCCCACATCTGTTGCATACGGCTAGCGCCGATAACACTTTGACGCACCCTCAGGCCACAACACTCAACAGGTGCAAAGCAGCGCACGTTGTGCCCAAGGCTGTGCGATCTCGATTAAGGATGGTGAACCGCCGATGGATTTCAAAGACTACTACAAGATTTTGGGTGTCGAGCCGACGGCCGACGACAAGGAAATCAAGGCCGCCTACCGCAAGCTCGCGCGTAAAT
This sequence comes from Pseudomonas kitaguniensis, assembly GCF_009296165.1. Taxonomy (GTDB): domain Bacteria; phylum Pseudomonadota; class Gammaproteobacteria; order Pseudomonadales; family Pseudomonadaceae; genus Aquipseudomonas; species Aquipseudomonas kitaguniensis. The sequence continues at coordinate 25,208 of NZ_VUAZ01000022.1, forward strand.
ATCACCCGGACGTGAGCAAGGAAAAAGACGCCGAAGAACGCTTCAAGGACGCCTCCGAAGCCTATGAAGCGCTTAAAAGCGCAGACAAACGCGCGGAATACGACGAGCTGCGCAAATACGGCCAACATGGCCAGCCGTTTCAGGGCCCACCGGGCTGGCAGAGCCGTGGCGGTTTTGGCGGTGGCCAGAACACCGAGGACTTTTCGGACTTTTTCAGCTCGATCTTCGGCAACCGTGGCGATGCCTTTGGTGGCGGCCAGCGCCGGCCTGCCGGGCGCAAGGGCCAGGATGTCGAGATGCACTTGACGGTTTCGCTTGAGGACACGCTGTCCACCGAGTCCAAGCAGATCAGCTTTCAGGTGCCGCAATACGACGCCTCGGGTCGGCACGTGAGCAACACCACCAAGAGCCTCAACGTGAAGATCCCCGCCGGGGTGGCCGACGGCGAGCGCATCCGCCTCAAGGCTCAGGGCGCTCCGGGCATTGGCGGTGGGGCGAATGGCGACCTGTACCTGATCATCAAGTTTGCGCCGCACGCCAGGTTTGAAGTGGACGGCGAAAACCTGATTATCAACTTGCCCCTGGCACCTTGGGAGCTGGCGCTGGGCGCAGAAGTGGCGGTGCCGACCCTCACCGGCAAGATCAACCTCAAGGTGCCCGCCGGTAGCCAGAACGGCCAGCGCATGCGTGCCAAAGGCCATGGCTTACTGAACAAGGCCGGGCAGCGCGGCTACCTGTTTGTGCAGCTCAAAGCCGTGATGCCCAAGAGCAGCGACGAGGAGGTCAAGGCGTTGTGGCAGGAACTCGCACAGAAAGCGGCGTTCAATCCGCGTGAGCATTTTTGATCGGTATAACTATCTAGGCTTCTCAGGCAAGGCTATTCGATAGGTTGGTTGTTTTACAGCCCATCATGGATAGCCCGCTATGTCAGAACAACCCGTCACTTCTACCCCCGAAGGCACTTTCAACGTTGACCTTCGGGGCGTGCATTACGACTTCCTCAAAGACCGTGTGCCCGCCTGGTTCAATCAGGCCACCGCACAACGCCAGCAAGAACTCGCCAGCCATGAAATGGAGCTGCCCAATTGGTACCTGACTGCCACGGTTCAGCAACGGGCGGCACTGGCCGACAGCCATATCCGCTATCGCGAGACCTTGAACCAGGTGGAAAACAACCTGGGCAACATTCAGGATGTGTTGGCGTTTGCCGAGCAACCGCTTAAAGAGGCGATCAAGCAACGCTTCAACCTGGACCTGGACGTCAAAAACGTCTATTTCGCGCGCAAATATGGGTATAAAGGCCGCGACGATCTGTTCGGTGCGTTTGTCTTCGACCAGACCCGTGACCCGGCGTTACGCTATGAGTACCGCACGGTATCCTTGCTTGAGGCCGCCCTTGCCAATTTTGAACCTGACGAAGAACAAGCAAGTTCCTGTAACGATTGCCAGATCATAACGACCTTGAGCGCGTCTTATGGCGGTGATGTCATCCCGACTTTAAGTGTGTTCAAGTCGCGCGCTCTGGCCATCGCTCCACATGAATTTATCCAGATGTGTCGCACCCTGGACGTGGGGAATTTGTATCAGCAGCACATCAAAGCCATCGTCGAACCCACAGATGACGCAAAACGCAGCGCACTGCAAACCCAACTGCAAGAGCATCATCGCCAACAGCTGGCGTTGAGTGCCGAAATTGCCTCTCACAAGATCGAGTGGGGCATCAGTGCCGATGCCTACCAGATGATCAAACAGGTCATCACCGACCAGAGCAGCGCCACCCTCGATGGCAAGCCGGTGACATTTGCCGCGCTGAAAGTGTTTGGCAGTGTATTGGTGGGGCCGGTGATGATCGGGCCAGACCGTAAAGACAGTGGCAGGGTTGAACGCCTGGTGGTGTTCATCCCCAATGACCCACAGCAGCCGCTCAAGGAATACGCCTCCAGCGCCGAGTTCATGGTTGAGCTCAGGGGCCGCTTGCACAGTGCCTCGTACCGGCGCTTTTTCAGCCGATTCGTGCCTCAGCGCGAGCAGGGCGTGTTTTTTCAGCAATTTAATCTGTTGTACAAACCTGCCAACGGCAATGGCGCAGCAGGCGATTACCCACAGGTGCCAAGGCCGGTAAGGTTGCCCCTGGATGCGTTGGACATTAATGGCGACCTGTGGGAGCAACTGCGCGAGGCCCAGGTACGCAAGATCTTGGCGGATGCCCGCGCCGTGGCCGTGCCTACCGGGGACGAGGACAGCAAGGCGCGAATGGAGCGCTTGTCGAGCTACCTGGACGCTGTGCTCAGCGTGTTCAACCTCGCCGCTTTCGTGGTGCCGGGGCTGGGGCCGATAATGCTGGCCGTGGGTGCGGCGCAGATGTGCACGCAAGTGTATGAAGGCATAGAAGCCTATGAGCAAGGCGATATGAAAACCATGTGGGCGCACTTTTCCAGCGTGGCCCTGAATGCGGCAATGCTGGGTGTCGGGGCCAAGGTGTTACCCGAAATCAAGCTGGCGAGCATGGTCGACAACCTCAAACCGGTCACGCTGCCTACGGGTAAGCAGGTGTTGTGGAACCCGGACCTTACGCCCTATAAGGTGCCCGTCGAACTGGCTCCAGACGCCAAGCCAAACACCTTGGGACTCTACCAGCACAATGGGCGGACAGTGTTGCCGCATGAAGGTGACCACTATCAGGTCAGGCAGGAGGCCGATACCGGCCAATACCGCATTCAGCACCCCAGCCGTCCCGGCGCCTATGAACCGCAACTGGCACATAACCATGCCGGCGCCTGGAGTCATGAAGTCGAAGAGCCACTGACCTGGGACAAACCGACTCTGATGCGGCGCCTGGGGCTGGAACAACGTGGGCTTGGCAGTGAAACGTTGGAGCAGGCCCGTATCGCCAGTGGCGTCGAAGAGGACACCTTGCGGCAGACCTTTGTCGAGCATGAGCGGGTGCCTTTGCTGCTGGAAGACACCCTCCAGCACTTCAAGGTTCATCAGGCGCTGACGACTTTTGTCGAGCAAATGTACAGCAGCGACCCGGCGCTTTACGCCAAGGCTGACCCGGCGCTGCAACTGAACATGATGCGGCGTAGCGGGATGTTGCCCGTCGACGTAGCGCTTCGAGTTCTGGACGGCAACAACCGGATACTTTGGCAAGATGATGCCTCGGCGACTGCTTCCAGGCGCGTGGTGGTTGTCACTGAAAGCCAAATGGCGCGCGGTGGGTTGCTCGATCAAGTGTTGAGTACCTTGCAAAGCGTTGACCCCATTCTTAAGGAAATCCCCGGCAGTGCCGAAGATTCGCTGGCAGTGCGGGCCGGCAAGTTGCGCGAACATATCGCCAATGTCGTCGATACGTTCAAGGGCCAACTGGTCGAAGAGCGCTACAAAGCGCTGAGCGCGACCGACGACCCGGATGTGGGGCTGGTACTGGGTACTTACACCCGGCTGCCGGTATCGATGGCTGCCGAGTTGGTCAAAAGCCTGACGGGCGAACAATTGCAGGCCTTTCGCGACAGCGGGGTTCTGCCTGAGGAGCAGCGTCAGCAGGCGCGATGGTTTGAACAGGAAACACGCGTGTCGCGTGCCTATGAAGGGCTGCATCTGGACACCCTGGCAGACATCGACAGCCAGCGCCTGGCCTTGCACACCCTGGAAACCTTGCCTGGATGGCGGCCCGGAACGCGGGTGGAACTGCGCCAATATTCGGCCGAGGGCACGCTGCTCGATGCTATTGGTTCTGCGGACTCAACAACCCCCATGACCTTGGTGCTCAAAGACAACGGCTTGTTTGAAGCGCCCGTGCCCAGGGACTTTTACACCGCAACCTGGGAACTGCTATCTGCCGCAGAGCGCCAGGGCCTCAGGTTCACCGATGTGTTGCAAATGAAGGCCGCGATTGTTCAATCGCCGTTGCCTCGTGTACCGCTGCGCGCGGTGTTGCTGGAGCATCCGGTGCGCAGGCCAGCCGTTGAAGCGGGGCTGCGCTTGCTGGGCGGTGGTCGTGGGTTTCGAAAGCTTGTGGCCGGCGTTTTTGGTCCATCAGAGGCGTCGATAAACGCTCGGGTGCGCAAATTGTACCCCTCCCTGGACGATGAGGCGGTCGCTGCCTTTATCCAGTCATTGGGTAAGGATGTTAACGCTGGGTTGAAACTTCGGGAAGCTGAGTTCGAGACGCTGAAGAAGGAATTGGATGTTTGGGTTCACGCCAATACACCGGAATCAGAGCGGTTGGACCTCTCTGCCCCAGCACCTTTCATCGCCCAGGAGATTATCGGCCAATGGCGTCGCACGGGCAGAGGCCCCATGCAGTTACGAATGGGTTGGGACCCGCTGGAGCTGCCGATATTGAGCGCTAACTTCAGTCATATCGAAACGCTTGAGCTCTCCGGTGTAAGGCGTTTTGGCAACGCTGACGCTTTCCTTAAAAAATTCACCCACCTCAAAGGTTTGAGGATTAGCAGTTGCGGGCTCACCGAGTTGCCCGCCGCCATTGGTGAAATGAACAACCTGACCTCGCTGGATCTGGCCTCTAACAGCCTTCGCTTGACCCCACAAAGCGCCAGAATGCTGAGCACCCTCGGCAACCTTGAAGAACTCTACCTCACCAATAACCCGCTGGGGATTGCTCCGGACTTCAGTGCGATGACCCGCTTGAGAGCGCTGAGTTTGAGAAATACGCAGCTGGATCAGTGGCCAACGGGGCTGGACGCGCGCACAGGTCTGGAGCTGGTTAACTTGAGCCATAACTTTTTGCGTGAGGTACCCGAGCAATACCTCAACCCGACCGATGAACAGCTGGACGCGACGGCGCGACTCAATGGTGTCACCTTGCTTGAGGGCAACCCATTCCCCGCTGATTACTGGCAGAAGTTTGATAACTATTGGCGACGCCTGAATCAAGCCCTGCCGGAGTTGGTCAAAAGCGCTCGCGACGGCGCGTTCGACAGTGACAACCCCAGGCTTGAAAAGATTCGACGCATGTACCCGGACAAACCCATGTACGAGGCCAGGGAGTTTATCTGGGGGTTGGGCGAGGGCGCCGATGCAGAACTGGCCAGGCTTGAACTGGAATTCAACACGTTGGACCGGCAGTTGAACGCCTGGACGTTTTCGGGCGGCGGTGAACGCCAACGCTACGTGCGGGCCGATCAACGGCAAGCCAATGCAGGCGGGCTGGACGATCGTAACCAGGCCCAGCAACGGATCCGCGCTTGCTGGCGCCGGGACACCGCGCAAAAGCTTAACAATGACGGGCAACCGATAGGCCTGGAACTGGACTTGAGTGGCCTGACATTACCGAGCTTGCCGGACTTGGATGTCGATTTCAGCCATGTTGGCTCACTCAAGTTGAACAACATGAACCTCAGCACTTCGCCGGAAGGGTTCCTTACGCGTTACCGGCATCTGCGCTGGCTGGACCTGTCAAATAATCAGCTGCGCGAACTGCCTCCGGCCCTGGGGGAGATGCATGGCCTGACCCGCTTGTTTTTGCAGAACAACCAGATTCGCCTGAGTCCCGAAACGGCGCAGATTCTGTCGCAGCGCGTGACCCTGCGAGCGCTATGGATGCAGGGTAACTCGCTGGGCATTGCGCCGGACTTCAGCCTGATAACCGATATGCGTTCACTCTCCTTGAGCAACGCAGGCATTGATACCTGGCCTGCCGGTTTGGCGGAACAACCGAACCTGGACCAGATAGACCTGCGCAATAACAACATCACGAGCATTCCGGCCTCAGTCATTGCGCCGCCTGACGCACAGTTGGCGCAAACCGCACGGGTTAATAATGTGACCTCGGTATCCGGTAATCCTTTGACCGAGGGTACCCTGCAACAGGTCAGGCAATACAACCTGCGACTTGAACAGGCAGACCTGGCATCAGCGCAGAATCCCAACCTGTTGGTCGCCACCGCGCTGCACCCACGTGCCGCGGTTGTGCCCAGTGTCGGTGTGCAGCAGCCGTTCTTGCGGTGGACCCAGGATTTGTCTGTGGACCAGGTGTCAGCCAGACAGACTCAGTGGCAGGCACTGCGTGGTGAAGAGCGCGCCGGCCCGTTCTTCGACATCCTCAATCGCCTGCAGCAAGCTGGTTCCGGGCATGCCGACCTGCAACGTCGCGTCTGGGAAGTGATCGACGGCATCAGCGAAAACACACCTGAATCGGAAAAACACCGCGAGGAACTATTTGGCCAGGCCGGCGAGCCAGGTTGCTGTGATCTCGCCGCGTTCTCCTTCAGCAATTTGGAAGTCAAGACGCTGGTCTACAGGGCGCGCGCCCAGGCTGCCGGGCAGGTGCAAGGCGCGCAGCTGTCGAATTTGTCCAAAGGTTTGTTCCGTTTGCACGAAGTCGACAAGGTTGCCTCGGCAGACATCCAGCGCAGTGAGGCCATCGTCCGTGACCCCGCAGTGTCGATGGCCGATAAGTTGCCCCATACCCAGCGCTTGTCGGAAGAGGTGGAGATCAGGCTGGCGTATCGCTTCGGCCTCAAGGACCGGCTGCAATTGCCGGGGCAGCCGCAAAATGTCAGGTTCACCAGCCTGGTTGGCGTCACGCCGGCGATGCTGGATGCTGCCTACGCAAAAATCATCGCCCTGGACAACTCCGTCGCAGAGTTTCAGGCGCTGTTGTCCCGTGAGTTTTGGCAGGATCATGTGACACACAAGTACCGCGAGCAATTTGATGCGCAAAGCGAGCCCTATCAGCAGCAGTTAAGCGCACTGCATGAGAAGCACGTTGCCAAGTCGTTGTCCGACACGGTCTATAAAGCCAAAGCCGATGAGTTGCAGGCGCAGCTGGCGATTAAGGAAGGCGCCCTGATCCAGGCGCTGAGCCGACAGGAAATCGCGGAGATTCTGCTGCCACGCGAAACCCTTGAAGTGCTGATTGAACCCAGCACGAACACAACGCGTGAGTTACAGCTCTCACAGTCGCGAGCCATCGAGTTCAATGGCAAACAGTACTTTGTGGCAAGCCTGCCGGATGCGGATGGCGAGCACTACCTGTTGTGGGTGCAGGCGCCGGATAATCCGTTTGTGTTGGCCAGTAGCGGGATCATCGCCAAGCCCAATGCCGAGGGGGTCTGGAAGCGACCACGTACGCCGGGAGGTATGAGGCCCGCGGTTTCCGATGATGAATTTGAAGACGCACCCGAGTCCATGCCGATGGCTCCCTACACGGCGCAAGAACTCAGTTTCATGAGACGTGAGGTTCATTTTACTGAAGCGCCAAATCGCGTCGGCAGTTATAACCGCGCGAACAACGCTAAGTACCCGCTGAGGGACTATCAGGGCAGGCCGATACGTATTCGAAAACTGCAAAGAAACGTCGAGCTGGTGGACCAGGGCATTCAATACACTTCAGATCAGGTCAAACCTTACATTAAGTTTGAAGGGTATGAGGAAGTGGGCGCCCGTTATGAAGAACAACTGCAGTGGCGTACGTTCACTGCGCAGGATATGAAAGTGCCCCAGGAAAGCGCGTTGATAGGGCAGTCCATGGTGGTAGCCAACAGACGTATCGTCAAAGGCGAAATAGTCGGCGTTTATGGCGGGACAGTACTTCCCACTGGAATGTTTGGCCCCTCAGGTCAAACCTACACGATGCTGGTCAGCGAACGACCGGTGTTTGGGGGCATGCACATGGGCAGGGAGCCGGTCCACCTGTCCGGGGACAACATCCTCTCCAGGATCAATACCAACTTTGAATATGATGTTGATGGCAAACCCGTACGCCAGGCCTTGGGGGGATATAACGTGGAGGCAGTGCCATTCGACGTTGAGGCGGATATGTGGCTTGGCGTGGGGCCTGAGGCCATACTAAAAAGAAAGAAATTTACACTGACGACGGTATTTGCGACCGAGGATATTGCGGCCGGCACCGAGCTGCGAATGGATTATCAATACACCGAAGGCATGATTAAAACGCTGTTCGTATAAGGCGCTGTTGATCAGCTAAACCACCGTCGGCGTGGGAGCGGGCTTGCTCGCGATTGCGGTGTGTCAGATAAGTATTTTTCAACTGACACACCGCCATCGCGAGCAAGCCCGCTCCCACTGTTGACTGCGTTCGGCTTGGCTAGAACAAAAAGTAGCGCTGGGCCATCGGCAGCACTTCCGCCGGTTCGCACCACAGCAACACGCCGTCGGCCTTGACCTGATAGGTCTGCGGGTCCACCTCTATATCCGGCAGGTAGTCGTTGTGGATCAAGTCGGTTTTCTGCACGTTGCGGCAACCTTTGACCACCGCGATTTGCTTCTTCAAACCCAACGCTTCGGGCAACCCGGCGTCCTGCGCAGCCTGGCTGATAAAGGTCAGGCTGGTGGCGTGCAAAGCGCTGCCAAAGCTTGCGAACATGGGGCGGTAGTGCACCGGCTGCGGGGTGGGAATCGACGCGTTGGCGTCGCCCATCAGGCTTGAAGCAATCGCACCGCCCTTGAGAATCAAGGTCGGCTTGATGCCGAAAAACGCCGGGCGCCACAGCACCAGGTCAGCCCATTTGCCCACCTCGATGGAGCCGACAATGTGGCTGACGCCGTGGGTGATCGCCGGGTTGATGGTGTACTTGGCGATATAGCGTTTGATGCGAAAATTGTCGTTGCCGGGGCCGTCACCGGGCAGCGCGCCGCGCTGCTTTTTCATCTTGTCGGCGGTCTGCCAGGTCCGCGTAATCACTTCGCCGACGCGGCCCATGGCCTGGCTGTCGGAGCTGATCATCGAGAACGCGCCGAGGTCGTGCAGGATGTCTTCAGCGGCGATGGTCTCGCGGCGGATCCGGCTTTCGGCGAACGCCACGTCTTCGGCGATGCTTGGGTCCAGGTGATGGCAGACCATCAACATGTCCAGGTGCTCGTCGATGGTGTTGCGGGTGAACGGCCGGGTCGGGTTGGTGGAGCTGGGCAACACGTTCGGCAAACCGCAAGCCTTGATGATGTCCGGCGCGTGGCCGCCACCGGCACCTTCGGTGTGGTAGGTGTGAATGGTGCGGCCCTTGAGCGCGGCGAGGGTGGTTTCGACGAAGCCGGATTCGTTGAGCGTGTCGCTGTGGATCGCCACCTGCACATCGTACTGATCGGCCACGTTGAGGCAATTGTCGATGCTGGCCGGCGTAGTGCCCCAGTCTTCATGCAACTTCAAACCAATGGCGCCGGCCTTGACCTGTTCGATCAACGGCTCGGGCAGACTGGCGTTGCCCTTGCCGGTAAAACCGATGTTCATCGGGAACGAATCGCTGGCTTGCAGCATGCGCGCCAGGTGCCACGGCCCCGAGGTGCAGGTGGTGGCGTTGGTGCCGGTGGCCGGTCCCGTGCCGCCGCCGATCATGGTGGTCACGCCGCTGGTCAGCGCTTCTTCGATCTGCTGCGGGCAGATGAAGTGCACATGGCTGTCGATGCCGCCGGCGGTGAGGATCATGCCTTCACCGGCGATCACTTCGGTACTGGCGCCGATGGCCATGGTTACGCCCGGTTGAATGTCCGGGTTGCCGGCCTTGCCGATCGCGTGAATGCGCCCGTTCTTCAGGCCGACGTCAGCCTTGACGATGCCCCAGTGGTCGATGATCAGCGCGTTGGTGATCAGCGTGTCCACGACCTCATGGGCGAGCAATTGGCTCTGGCCCTGGCCATCGCGGATCACCTTGCCGCCGCCGAATTTGACTTCTTCGCCGTAAACGGTGAAGTCCTGCTCGACTTCGACGAACAGCTCGGTGTCGGCCAGGCGGACCTTGTCACCGACGGTGGGGCCGTACATGTCGGCATATGCCTGACGACTGATTTTCATGTGTGTGAACCCTGAAAAATGTGTGTTGAATGTGAGTCCGTCATCGGCAGCAAGCCCGCTCCCACCTTTGACGTGTGGGAGCGGGCTTGCTCGCGAAGAGGCCCTAAAGGTCGCCCATAATCCGGCCAGCAAACCCGAACACCCGCCGCCCACCGCTCAAATCGACCAACTCGACTTCACGACTCTGCCCCGGCTCAAAGCGCACCGCCGTGCCCGCCGGAATATTCAGGCGCATGCCACGGCTCGCGGCGCGGTCAAAGGTCAGCGCGTCATTGGTCTCGAAAAAATGATAATGCGAGCCCACCTGAATCGGCCGATCACCGCTGTTGGCCACGCTCAGGCTGACGGTGCGCCGGCCCACGTTGAGTTCGATGTCGCCAGGCTGGATCTGATATTCGCCAGGAATCATGCAGGTTGCCCCAAGGTCTTGAAGTAGATGGCGGTCGGCGTATAACGCCCGTCCGGGCTTTGGCAATAGTCGGGCAACTCACCGATCTTGGTGTAGCGCAACGACTGGTAAAAAGCTTCGGCACCCGAACCGGCCTCGGTGTCGAGGTACAACAGGCCGCGCTTGTGCTGGCGCGCGGCGAGTTCCAGAGTGCTCATCAATTGCTGCCCCAAACCATGGCGGCGCGCGTTGCTGTGCACCAGCAGTTTTTGCACCTCGGCGCGGTTCTGGCCATTGGCTTTCTGGCACAGCGCCAATTGCACGCTGGCGATCACTTTTTCGTCGCGCACCACCACCCACAGCAGCAGGCTCGCGTCTTCAATGCTTGCCTGCACCCCGCTCAGATAGGCACGCGCCTGGGCCTCATCGAAGTCATCCATGAAACCCACCGAGGCGCCATGCTTGACCGCGTCGAGCAGCAGCTCGATCAAGCCCTGGCGGTAATGCGCAAAACTTTCAGCATTCACTCGACGCAGTTGAGCAGTGTTCATCGATCTCACTCCTTGGGCGGTTCGGCGCCCGGATTCAATGTCAGTTGCATAAAGGTCAGGTCCAGCCAGCGGCCGAACTTGATGCCCACGTGCGGCATCTGCCCGGTGGTGACGAACCCAAGGCGCTCGTGCAGGCGCACAGACGCCTGGTTGCCGCTTTCGATGGCCGCGACCATCACATGCTTGCCGCAGGCGCGGGCACGTTCGATCAGTGCTTGCATCAGGCGCGGGCCAAGGCCTTTGCCGCGCTGGTCATTGCGTACATACACCGAGTGTTCGACGCTGTAGCGGAAACCCTCGAAGGGCCGCCAGTCGCCGAAAGAGGCGTAGCCGGTGACTTCAGCGTTTTCCACCGAAACCAGAATCGGGTATGCCTGCGCCTGGCGTGCGCTGAACCAGGCCTGACGGTTGGCCAGGTCTACCGGTTGTTCGTTCCAGATCGCCGTGGTGTTGAGCACCGCGTCGTTGTAGATGTGCAGAATCGCCGGCAAGTCTTGCCAGGTGGCATCACGAATCATGGCCGGGCCTCACGCGATAGGCTGATGGACGGTGACCAGCTTGGTGCCATCGGGAAACGTGGCCTCCACCTGAATGTCGGGGATCATTTCCGGGATGCCCTCCATCACTTGTTCGCGGCTGAGCAGCGTGGTGCCGTAGTGCATCAGTCGGCGACCGTGCGGCCATCGCGGGCGCCTTCCATCAAGGCGGCGGAAATGTAGGCGATGGTTTCCGGGTAGTTGAGCTTCACACCCCGCGCCAGGCGACGTTCGGCGACAAGGCCTGCGGTGAAGATCATCAGTTTGTCTTTTTCCCGTGGGGTCAAATCCATGGTTCAAGGTCCTTCGTGGCATACATTCTTAAATACAACAGAGATCCAGGGTGGGAGGCGGCTTGCGCCTCCCGCCTTGTGATCTTCATGTGCTCCAGATTCGGGGTGCGACGGCCGCTCGCCCAAGCACCGCCGGGCGCAGCAACTTCCATAGATCAATCAACCAGCCCCGCGCGTGCAGCGCTTCACTGGCCAGGCAGCGCGCCACCAACACACCCGGCAACTGGGTCAGGTCGCCGCGCACCGCATGCGGCAGGCTGCGGCAGGCCTCAAGCAATTCAGGTTCGATGTCGCCAGTCAGCAGCAACGTCGCAAACACCGGTTGCCCGTCCAGCCCGATGGGCGAGTCGAGCAAGCCATCGGCGCCCACAATGCGCTGGCGCTCATGCCAGAGCAACTGGCCGTCGCGGCGAATATCCAGGTGCGATTGAAAGTGGCCGAGGTCGAAACGCTCGCCACTGGCGGGGCGGCCGAGGGCGACCACGTCCCAATAGAACAGCCGCGCATCGCCTTGCAAGTCGATGCGCGTGGTGAGTTCGGCCTGGGCGGCGCTGAACACAATGGTTTCCTGCGGCAGCCATTCCAGCGTCGCGCCGGCTTCCACGCTCAAGTCGAGCTGTTGAAACGCCGGGCCGCTGGCGCGATACCACTTGGCCGCGCCGGGGCTGGTCAATTGCGCCCAGGCGCCGGCGCCGACAGTGGCGCGAATATCCAAACGGTCACCACCGGCAATTCCGCCCGGCGGGTGCACGATGATGTGCTGGCACACCTCGGGGCCTTCGGCGTACAGGTGCTTTTGCACGCGCAGCGGGCCGACGTGGCGGCGCATCACCGGGCGCGTGGTGTCGCCGAAACGCGCGTAGCCGAGTTCCAGCTCGGCGTGCCAGCTGGGGGTGAACAGGGCAGGGGAAACGGGCAGGTTCATGGTTCAGTGCTTATCGTTAGGACGCTACAGATTAGATGGTAACCAAGCCGCGCACACCCTCACTTTCCATATTTTCACCTCGGCCTTGTTGGACGATTTCCCCGCGTGACATCACCAGATACTGGTCGGCCAGCTCGGCGGCGAAGTCGTAGAACTGCTCCACCAGCAGGATCGCCATGTCGCCGCGCGCCGCCAGTTGCTTGATCACCGCGCCGATCTCTTTGATCACCGACGGCTGAATGCCCTCGGTCGGCTCATCCAGAATCAACAGGCGCGGGCGGCTGGCCAGGGCGCGACCAATCGCCAACTGTTGTTGTTGGCCACCGGACAAGTCGCCGCCACGGCGGTGCTTCATTTGCAGCAAAACCGGGAACAACTCATAGATAAATGCCGGCACTTCCTTGGCTTCGGCGCCCGGGAAACGCGACAGGCCCATCAGCAGGTTTTCTTCCACCGTCAGCCGCCCGAAAATCTCCCGGCCCTGGGGCACGTAGGCGATACCGGCGTGCACGCGCTGGTGTGGTTTGAAGCCGGTGATGGTCTTGCCTTCCCAGTTCACCGCGCCTTCTTTGGCCGGCAGCAAGCCCATCAGGCACTTGAGCAGGGTGGTTTTGCCGACGCCGTTACGGCCGAGCAGGCAGGTGACTTCGCCGATCTTCACGTCAAAAGACAGCCCGCGCAAGATGTGGCTACCGCCGTAGTACTGGTGCAGCTTGTCGACTTGCAGCATGTTCAAAATCTCCTCAAAACCACCCTGTTTGCCGGGGCTTGCTAGCGCTTCCTGTGGCGAGCGTTCGCTTAGAGCTTGTGTCAGCGGCCGAGGTACACCTCGATCACCCGCTCGTTTTCCTGCACCTGTTCCAGCGACCCTTCGGCCAGCACGCTGCCTTGGTGCAACACGGTCACGTGGTCGGCAATCGAGCCGACAAAGCCCATGTCGTGCTCCACTACCATCAACGAATGCTTGCCCGCCAGGCGCTTGAACAGTTCAGCGGTAAACTCGGTTTCGGCGTCGGTCATGCCCGCCACCGGTTCGTCCAGCAGCAACAGTTGCGGGTCTTGCATCAACAGCATGCCAATTTCCAGAAACTGCTTTTGCCCATGCGACAGCAGCCCGGCCGGGCGCTGCACCGAGGCGGTCAGGCGCAGGGTGTCGAGCACTTCATCGATGCGGTCTTTCTGCTCGCCGCTCAGGCGTGCACGCAGGCTGGCCCACACCGACTTGTCAGCCTTTTGCGCCAGTTCCAGGTTTTCGAACACGCTGAGCGCTTCGAACACCGTGGGTTTCTGGAACTTGCGCCCGATGCCCGCCTGCGCAATCTGCACTTCGCTCATGCTGGTCAAATCGAGGGTTTCGCCAAACCAGGCCTTGCCATGGCTCGGCCGGGTCTTGCCGGTGATCACGTCCATCAGCGTGGTTTTGCCCGCACCGTTGGGGCCGATGATGCAACGCAATTCGCCGACGCCGATGTACAGGTTCAAGTCGTTGAGCGCCTTGAAGCCATCGAAGCTGACGCTGACGTCTTCCAGGGTCAGGATAGTGCCGTGGCGCGTGTTCAGGCCGACGCCTGCGGCCTGGCCGATGCCGATCGCATCACGGCCGCTGCCCGCATCAAGAATGGGTTCGAGCATAAATTCCGCCGTCGCTGTGACTCTCATTGTTCACCCCGTTTCTTCAACAGGCCGATCACACCCTTGGGCAAATACAAGGTGACGAGGATGAACAACGCGCCCAAAAAGAACAGCCAGTATTCCGGGAAGGCCACGGTGAACCAGCTCTTCATGCCGTTCACCACGCCCGCGCCGAGTAACGGCCCGATCAAGGTGCCGCGCCCGCCCAAGGCTACCCACACGGCGGCTTCAATCGAGTTGGTCGGCGACATTTCGCTGGGGTTGATGATGCCCACTTGCGGCACGTACAACGCGCCGGCCAAGCCACACAACACCGCGCTCAACACCCACACAAACAACTTGAAACCACGCGGGTCATAGCCGCAGAACATCAGGCGGTTCTCGGCATCGCGCAGTGCGGTCAATACCCGCCCGAACTTGCTCTGCGCCAAGCGCCAGCCGGTGTACAGGCTCGCCACCAGCAGCACCACCGTGGCCACAAAAAGCACCGCCCGCGTGCCCGGTTCGGTAATCCCGAAGCCCAAAATACTGCGGAAATTGGTGAAGCCGTTATTGCCGCCAAACCCGGTCTCGTTGCGAAAAAACAGCAGCATCCCGGCAAAGGTCAGCGCCTGGGTCATGATCGAGAAATACACGCCCTTGATCCGCGAGCGAAAGGCGAAGAAACCGAATACCAGCGCCAGCAAACCCGGCGCCAGCACCACCAGGCACATGGCCCAGAGGAAGTGCTCGGTGCCCACCCAATACCACGGCAATTCGCTCCACGACAAAAAGGTCATGAACGCCGGCAGTTCATCGCCGGACGCCTGGCGCATCAGGTACATGCCCATCGCATAACCGCCGAGGGCAAAAAACAAACCGTGGCCGAGCGACAACATCCCGGCATAACCCCACACCAAGTCCAGCGCCAGCGCGACAATCGCGTAGCACAGAATTTTGCCCACCAATGTCAGGGTATAGGCCGACACGTGCAGCGGGTTTTCCGGTGACAGCAGTGAACACAACGGCAGCGCCAACAGCAGGGCCAACATCACCCCGCCGAGCGCTATGGTCATCTTGGGGCCGACCTTTTGCGTGGCCGTAAGCATCAATGGCTGGTTCATCAGTCGATCACCCGTCCTTTCAGTGCGAAGAGTCCTTGCGGGCGCTTCTGAATAAACAGAATGATCAGCGCGAGGATCAGGATTTTGCCGAGCACGGCGCCGATCTGCGGTTCGAGAATTTTGTTGGCAATGCCCAAACCGAAAGCCGCCATTACGCTACCGGCCAACTGGCCGACACCGCCGAGTACCACCACCAGGAACGAGTCGATGATGTAGCTCTGGCCGAGGTCCGGGCCGACGTTGCCGATCTGGCTGAGTGCTACGCCGCCAAGGCCGGCGATGCCGGAACCGAGGCCAAACGCGAGCATGTCTACGCGCCCGGTCGGCACGCCGCAGCAGGCGGCCATGTTGCGGTTCTGGGTAACCGCGCGCACGTTGAGGCCCAAACGGGTTTTGTTCAGCAGCAGCCAGGTCAGCACCACCACGCACAGCGCAAACGCGATGATCACGATGCGGTTGTACGGCAGCACCAGGTTGGGCAGCACTTGAATGCCGCCCGACAGCCACGCCGGGTTCGCCACTTCAACGTTCTGCGCGCCGAACACCAGGCGCACCAGTTGGATCAGCATCAAGCTGATGCCCCATGTCGCGAGTAGCGTTTCCAGAGGGCGGCCATACAGGTGACGAATCACCGTGCGTTCCAGCACCATGCCGATGGCGGCGGTGACGAAAAACGCCACCGGCAGCGCAATCAGCGGGTAGAACTCAATGGCGCCGGGCACATAGCGCTGCATCATTAATTGCACGACGTAGGTGGAATAGGCGCCGAGCATCAGCATCTCGCCGTGGGCCATGTTGATCACGCCAAGCAGCCCGAACGTAATCGCCAGGCCCAAGGCGGCGAGCAGCAGGATTGAACCGAGCGACATGCCGCTGAAGGCTTGGCCGAGGATCTCGCCGAACATCAATTTACGTTTGACTTGGGCCAGGCTGGTCTCGGCGGCGGTGTGCACGGCGGCGTCGGTTTCGACACCCGGCGCGAGCAACGCTTCAAGGCGCGTGCGCGCCAGCGGGTCACCGGTACCGCCCAGCAAACGCACGGCTTGCAGGCGAACGGCCGGGTCGCTGTCGACCAGTTGCAAGTTGGCCAGGGCCAAACTGAGGGCGGTGTGTACGTCCTCATTGGTTTCGGCGGCAACGCGCTGGTCGAGGAATTTGAGTTGCGCAGGTTGTGCGCTTTTTTGCAGGGTTTGCGCGGCGCCAAGACGCACTTTGGGGTCAGCAGCGAGCAGTTGCTGGCTGGCTTGTACGTTGTCGATCAGGCCGCGCAGACGGTTGTTCAGGCGCACGGTTTTGGTTTCACCGTTTAGCGTAAGTTGACCTTGTTGCAGCGCGTCGACCAGCTCGATACGCGCCGGGTCGGGCTGAGCGGCCCAGTCCTGCAGCAGTTTGGCTTGCTGCGTCGGGTTGGCCACGAGGAAATCTTCGGCGTCGCTGGCATGTGCGGCGAAAGGCAGCAACAGCAGGGCGGCGAGGATGAAGCGGTGGAGGGCAGTGGGCATAGAAAAGTGTCCTGATCATGCGCGGCTTAGTTGCTCTTCACCGCGTAATCCGGCTTCTTGTCATTGCCAGGAATGTACGGGCTCCACGGCTGTGCACGGATCGGCTCGTTGGTCTGCCATACGACGGAGAACTGCCCATCCGCCTGGATCTCGCCGATCATCACCGGCTTGTGCAGGTGGTGGTTGGTTTTATCCATGGTCAGGGTAAAGCCCGACGGCGCGGCGAAGGTCTGGCCGGCCAGTGCTTCACGCATTTGTCGACGTCGGTGGACTTGGCTTTTTCCGCCGCCTGCGCCCACATATGAATGCCCACATAGGTGGCTTCCATTGGGTCGTTGGTCACGGCTTTATCCGCGCCCGGCAGGTTGTGCGCCTTGGCATAGGCCTTCCAGTCGGCGACGAATTTTTTGTTCACCGGGTTCTCGACCGACTGGAAGTAGTTCCAGGCGGCAAGGTTGCCCACCAGCGGCTTGGTGTCGATGCCGCGCAGTTCTTCTTCACCCACCGAGAACGCGACTACCGGTACGTCGGTTGCCTTCAAGCCCTGGTTGGCGAGTTCTTTGTAGAACGGCACGTTGGAGTCGCCATTCACGGTGGAGATCACTGCGGTTTTGCCGCCGGCGGAGAATTTTTTGATGTTGGCGACGATGGTCTGGTAATCGGCGTGGCCGAACGGGGTGTAGACCTCTTCAATATCTTTATCCGCGACGCCTTTAGCGTGCAGGAACGAACGCAAAATCTTGTTGGTGGTGCGTGGGTAAACATAGTCGGTGCCCAACAGGAAGAAACGCTTGGCACTGCCGCCTTCTTCGCTCATCAGGTATTCCACCGCAGGGATCGCCTGCTGGTTCGGCGCCGCACCGGTATAGAACACGTTAGGCGACATCTCTTCGCCTTCGTATTGCACCGGGTAGAACAACAGGCCGTTGAGTTCTTCGAACACCGGCAGCACCGATTTACGCGACACCGAGGTCCAGCAACCAAACACCACGGCGACTTTGTCCTGGGTCAGCAACTGGCGGCCTTTTTCGGCAAACAGCGGCCAGTTAGACGCCGGGTCTACGACCACCGGTTCGAGCATTTTGCCGTTGACGCCGCCCTTGGCGTTGATCTCGTCGATGGTCATCAACGCCATGTCTTTAAGCGAGGTTTCGGAGATGGCCATGGTCCCCGACAACGAATGCAGGATGCCGACCTTGATGGTCTCGGCGGCCTGTACAGTCCAGGTCAACCCCATGGCGACAATGGATGCCGACAAAGTAAAAGCCTTGATCAAGCTACGACGCTGCATGGTGCGATCTCCGTAAACCGATATTTTTGTGGGCAGATACGCAGGACTTTGCAAAGGCTGTGCCTGCGGCACTTAACACCGGGTTAAAGGGCAACTGAGCGCTGAGGCTGACGGTGGCGCGCACCAACTTGGCGCCGCAATCGCCACCGAGTGCACGGCAGGCCCTTAAAAAGGGCGCAGGCACAGGCAGGCAGTGCGATTGCGCGATTTGGTCTGCGCCGGTAACGGCTGAACGCTGACCTCAGCGTTTGCGCATCAAGCCGATAAAAAACAGCCCGCCGATGGCTGCCGTCGCCACGCCAATCGGTAGGTCTTCGGGGGCGATCAGGGTGCGGGCTGCGACGTCCACCCACACCAGAAACACACTGCCCAGCAGTACGCACACCGGCAGCAATCGGCGGTGCTCGGCGCCGACCAAACGGCGGGCGATGTGCGGCACCATCAGGCCGACAAAACCGATGGAACCGCTGATGGACACCAGCACGCCGGTCATCAAGGACGCGACCAGGAACACTTTCAGCCGCACGTTGCGCGCGTTCAGGCCCAGGGTCACGGCGGTTTGCTCGCCAGCCATCAAGGCATTCAACGGCCGCGCCATGCCCAGCAGCAATACCAGCCCCAGCAGCACGGTAGCGGCGGGGATCGCCAGCAGCTCCCAACGCGCCAGGCCCAAGCCGCCAAGCATCCAGAACATCACCGCCGACGCGGCGCGGTGGTCGCCCATAAACAGCAGCAGGTTGGCCACCGCCATCATCACGAACGACACCGCCACGCCGCACAGCAACAGCCGGTCACTTTCCAGGCGGCCGTTACGGCTGGCCACCGCCAGCACCACCAGCATGCTCAACAAGGCCCCGATAAACGCGGCAATCGGCAAGGTCAGCACACCGATGATTTGCCCCACATGCAGCACCACAATCACCGCGCCGAGGGTGGCGCCGGAGGTCACGCCCAACAGATGCGGGTCGGCCAGCGGGTTGCGCGTCACCGCCTGCAACACGGCACCGATCAACGCCAGCCCAGCGCCCACCAGCGCACCCAGCAGCATGCGCGGCACGCGGATCAGCCACACAATATGTTCCTGCCCCGCGCTCCAGTTGACGGCACCGATACCGAACGCCTTGTTCAGCAAAATTTGCCACACCACCTCCACCGGCACCCGCGCCGAGCCGAACCCCAGCGAGACCACACACGAGACCAGCAGCAACGCGCCCAGCGCAATCAGCAACAGCCTGTAGCGACGAGTGATCATTCGCCGTGAAACCCCTTGGCCAGCGTTTCAACCGCCAACACGTTGTCGATACCCGGCGTTGCCTGCACGTAGGGGATCACGATAAAGCGCTGGTTCTTGATCGCGTCCACCGACTGCAGGGCCGGGTTATTGAGCAGGAACTGTTGTTTTTGCTCGGCGGTGGTTTCGCTGTAGTCGACGATCACGATCACCTGCGGGTTGCGCTCCACCACGGTCTCCCAGTTGACACGGGTCCAACTGCGTCGACGTCATCGAGAATATTGCGCCCACCGGCGGCGGCGATCAGCGCGTGCGGCATGCCCAGGCGGCCGGACGTCATGGCGCGGTCTTCGCCGCTGTCATACAGGAACACGCGCGGTTTGCTGGCAGGCAGGTGTTTTTGCACCTCGGCAACCTGCGCCTGCATCTGCGCGATCAAGGCAGCGGCGCGGTCTTGCACATCGAAGATCTTGCCCAGGTTGCGCAGGTCGTTATAGGTGTCGTCCAGCGTGGCGGCCGGGCGCTTCATCACAAACGCGCACGACTCGGTCAGCTCATACACGTTGATCCCCAAGGGTTGCAGGGTTTGCGGCGTGAGGTCACCGCCCACGCGCATGCCGTAGTCCCAGCCGGCGAAGAAGAAATCGACGTTGGCATTCAGCAGGGTTTCCACCGACGGGTACTTGCTCGCCAGCTCCGGCAGGCCGTCGAGGATCGCCGCCATTTGCGGCGTGACCGACTTCCAGCCGGTGACGCCGCTGTAACCGGCCATGTGCGATTTGAGGCCGAGTGCGAGCATCATCTGCGTCATGTTGATGTCGTGGCTGACCGCGTGTTTCGGCGCTTCCTGAAAGGTCACGTCGCGGTTGCAGCTTTTGATGGTCACCGGGTAATCGGTCGCCGCGGCGAAGGCGTGGGCAGTGCCGAACAACAGGGCGAGAGAGAGCAGGGCGCGCAGGTCATGGTTGGGTTATCCAAGTGATTCGGGGGTAGCCGGACAAGGGGTGAGTGTCGATCAGGGCGTCGACGCCAAACACGTCGCGCAGCAACTCGACGGTCAGTACGTCGTGGGGCGTGCCGCTGGCGACGATGCGCCCGTGGTTGATCACGTACAGGCGGTCACAGAAGGCGGCGGCCAGGTTGAGGTCGTGGATGCTCGCCAGCGTGCCGATGTTCAAGCGTTTGACCAGCTTCAGAAGCTCCAGCTGATAGCGCGGGTCGAGGTGGTTGGTCGGCTCATCCAGAATCAGCAGTTGCGGTTGCTGCGCCAAGGCGCGGGCGAGAATCACCCGCTGTTTTTCACCGCCCGACAGCGTGGCAAACGCATGGTCTTCGAAGTCCTGCATGCCCACCGACGTCAACACGCTGCGCACCCGTTGCTGGTCGTGCAGCGTGTCGCCATCGAACAAGCCTTTGTGGGGCGTACGGCCCATGGCGACCACTTCATCCACACGCAAACCGAAGGCATCGGGGAACTCCTGCAGCACCACGGCGACGCGTTGCGCACACCACTTGGCGCTGTGTTTCCAAACGTTCTGATGCGCGAGCAGCACCTCGCCGTGTTGCGGTTTGCTGAACCGGTAAGCACAGCGCAACAGGCTGGTCTTGCCGCTGCCATTGGGGCCGATCAGCCCGACAAACTCCCCCGCACCGACCTGCAGGCTGGCGTCACGCAGTTGGAACTGGTGGCTGCAATGGTCGTGACCCGGTGGGGTCCAGGCCAAGCCGGTTATAGCGAGTGACGTCATCAATGTTCTCAAGGTCAGCGCAAATCAAAAATGTGGGAGCAAGCAAGCCCCTTGTTCATCGGTTGATCAGTCTTACTGGAAGGGTTACTCGCCGCAGGGCGCGGCGAGCAACGATAGCGCAGAAAGTGTTATAAGTTAACACTTATTGGCTGCGACACACAGGTCGCGCAAGGCTACACAAGGGCTCTGTTTTAGGTAGCTCGCCTGTTTCACGCGGAACCTGAAGCAGATTCACGTGGGCTAAAAAACCGCGCCAACACCAGACGATCCAGCGCCCACACCACGATCAACGAGGCGCCTACCAGCGGAAAAATGATCGCCAGCGCGAGCATGATCAGCATCGCGGTTTTCCACTTCGGCAGGTCATGGCGCAACGGTGGAACGCCCAGCCCACCGGCTGGCCGGCGCTTCCACCAGATCACCAGACCACTCACCGCACTGAGCAGAATCATCAGGCAAATCAGCAGCACGATCAGTTGGTTGACCCAACCGAACATCTTGCCTTCATGCAGCATCACGCCGGTTTCGGTGGCGCGTGCCAGCGTGTTGTAGTGCGCCCAGCGCACATCGGCGAGCACCTTGCCGGTGTACTGATCCATGTGCAGCGTGGCGTCGTTGCGCGGGTCGTCGGCAAATACCGCGACGGTGAACACGCCGGTGGCCGTGGTCGGGAAGGTGATGCTGTAGCCGGGCTCGACCTTGCGTGAGTTGGCCATATCGACCACCTGTTGCAGGCGCACCGTCGGCGCGGCGGGGCCTGCCTGCATCGCGCCGTGGTTCATGTGTTCGGCGTGGTCGCCGGACATCGGCATTGGCGTGTTCTCCATCGCCCACGGCACGGTCTGTTGGCTCGCGGTATTGAGGCTGCGCGCTTGCTGGTCGGACTGCGGCACGTTGTTCCACATGGCCGCCGGGAAGCGATTCCACAAGTCGGCGTATTGCTTGCCCCAGAAGCCGGTCCAGGTCATGCCGCTGAGCAGCATCACCAGCAAAAACGCCGCGCCCCAAAAGCCTGCGACCGCATGCATGTCACGCCAGAACACCCGGCCACGTGTGTTAAAGCGAGGCCACAACACCCCGGCCGACGACTTGCCGCGCGGCCACCACAGGTACACGCCAGAGACCACCAGCATCACGCCCCAGCCAGCGGCGAGTTCCACCAGGCGGTCGCCGACCGTGCCGATCATCAGCTCGCCGTGGAGTGCGCGGGCGATGGCTTGCAGGTTGTATTTGGCATCCTGCTCGCCGAGCACTCTGCCGCGATACGGGTCGACGAACACGGTGACGTCGCGCCCGCCGTCATGCATCACAAATTGCGCGCTGCGGGTGGCATCGGCAGGCGGCAGGTATTTGCTGATCGTGCCTTGGGGGAAGGCCGCTTGCGCGCGTTGCAATTGTTCATCGGCACTTAACGCGTGCGCAGCGGGTTGCACGTTGAGCAAGTCGCCGTACATCAGCGGGTCGAGTTGCGGTTTGAACAGGTAAATGATGCCGGTCAGCGCCAACAGCACCATAAACGGCGCCACAAACAGCCCGGCGTAAAAGTGCCAACGCCAAGCCAGGTTGTAGAAAGAAACTGTTTGAGAACCCTTGTGGGAGGGGGTTGGCTCCCGATGTTTTTTATGGCCGGTGCCGGTTGGCGCGGGGCTTTCGGGAGTGTGATCAGCGTGGGTGTCAGCAGAAAACCTGGACATGACAAATTCCATCCATCAATCGTAAACAACACGGCCAGCAGCCTGCGGCTGTCTGTTTAAAGTCGGCCTGGGTGAAGTAACGTTATGCAGTGCTTACGCAGTGATGGGTGGCGCGCGGCTGCGGGCGCCGGGGAAGATGTTCTGTCGGGCATGGCCCAGGCGGATGGCCGGGGTGAGGGCGCTGGCCGTTGGCACAGTGCCAAGCGTCAGGTACGACACACTGCCAGGCAGTGCCGGGCAACTGAACAGCAGTTCGCAATAGCCGCACTTGGCCCACAGCGCATGATGTTCGTCGGGGGCTTTAGGGTGATGGGCATCGCCGTGACTGCCCGGCATGTCCATGGACATTTCCATCGGCATAGCGGCGTGGTGATCCATCGGCATCGCTTGGGAAATCAGCGGACCGATAAAGATCATCAGCATGGCGAACAGGCTGATCCAACTGCCGCGCATCCGGCGCTGGTGTGGAGACAACCTGGCGCGAGGGGCGCCCATCGGGTGTTGGCCTATTGAGCGTGCTGATGCCCTTGGGTGGCGATCGGCGGCACTTTCTGCACCGACACTTCCACCTCGACCTTGCCGGCTTTTTCGAAGGTCAGGGTCAGCGGGAATTGCTTGCCATCGGCCAACAGGCTGCGGTCTTTAAGGCCCAGCAACATCACGTGATAGGCCATCGGCGCAAAGGTCAAATCACTCTTGGCCGGCACCGTCACGCTGAGCACATGCTGCATCTTCATCAAGTCGCCCTGCATCACATGCTCATGCAGCTCGGCCTTGTCCGCCACCGGCGTCTCGACACTGAGCAAACGGTCGGCGGTAGCCCCGCTGTTATGAATCACAAAATACGCCGCGACGGTCGGCGCATTCGGCGGCAACTCCTGTGACCACGGGTCGCTGACCAGCAAGTCGCCGACCTTGTAGTCTTCGGCATTCGCGGCACTGAACACCGGCAGCAACAACGCAGCCAGTAGCAGGGAAGATTTGAGCATGGCAGTTCTCCAGAACGGTTCTAAACGCAGTTAACGTGCGAAACAGTCAGACCGTGGGGGAGGCGCGCGGGTTAAGACTCGGCCATTGCTGGCGCGGCGCAGGGTTTTGCACTGCCGCTGGCGACACGCCCGGCACCGCATCAAACCGTGTGACATACACCTGCGGCACGTGCCCCGGCAGCGCCACCCACGGTGCAGAGCCTGAGCAACACGCGCAATGCTGCAGGGTCGAATGGTCGTCTTGCTGCGGCGCCGGAATATCCAGTTTGCCCAGCGCAATGGCCTTCAGGCTGGCGCCATTCGACGAACAAAAACTGCCCCACAGCATTTGCTGAACAGGGTCTTGGGAGTGCTGCATCGCGCTGGCCATCGGCATGGCAAAAGCGTTGAACAGCACTGCGAAGCAGGCGATCCACACACTTGCAAAGCGTTGACGGGCCATGGCGGACAATCCGTAGGGTTAAGCGATCAGGCGGGTATTTAGCCTGAACGGGGGGCATAAGTAAAAAGGCGTGGTGTGGTTTGGTGTCACAGGGCTATCAGATAGCGGAGGCGTGGAGCCTCAGGCCAAGTGCTTTCATTACTTTCATGATAGTCGCGAACTCCGGATTGCCAGTGGTGGAGAGGGCTTTGTATAAACTTTCGCGTCCCAGGCCTGCGTCTCGGGCTACTTGGGTCATGCCTTGGGCACGGGCAATATCGTTGAGGGCGGTACGAATCAGCAGGCCGTCACCCGCATCGTCTTCAAAGCAAGTCTCCAAATAGGCGGCCATCTCCAAAGGCGTTTTCAAGTATTTTGCTGCATCAAAACGGGTAAAAGACTCGCTCATGATTTATTCCTCGCTTCCAGGATTTATTGCCAGTTGTTTTGCACGCGTGATGTCTCGGCTTTGTGTCGATTTGTCGCCACCTACCAACAACAGATAAAACACCTTGTCTCGACGCGTGAAGTAAACGCGATACCCAGGGCCGTAGTGGATTCGCATTTCTGACACACCGTCACCGACAGGCTCACAGTCACCGAAATTTCCTGCCTCCGCCATTCGCAGTCTCTTCAAAACGCGTACTTTGGCGAAAGGATCCCGCAGTGCTTCCAACCATCTGACAAACTCGATGGTTTCAATGAACTCAATCATCACGAATCGTATTCCTTGGGATACAGAATGGCAAGTCGCGATGCGCTGCAAAACAAATGCATCCCCATCGCGGACGTTGATGCAAAACCGCGAGAGGCGAGGTTATAGCGAGGGCTTTTGGCTGAACCAGCCAGCTGGTTCGAAAGTGGTTGTAGGGCAGGTCGACTTTTAGGTGGCGAAACCAAGCAACGTCATGTTTGGCTTGGTATCAGTAAACACAGAAATTTCCGACAACGTTTTGAGGTTGTCCCTAGGACACTCGGTCTCTAGTCTGCGTACACCGCTGCAAACTCAGCGGTCGGGCGTCGCGGCCCGTATTTCTTCAGACGTAAAAGCGTCATCGTCTCCTTTCAGTGGGCGCTTTTTTATCGTCTACTGTGCGGCGCTATGGTGGCTGTGCGCGGGATACCTTCGGGTATGCCGGTGTTCTGGAGAATCGGTCCGCGAACCTGCGTACAGCTGCCACCCCCATCGCGTCGCGGCGATCAGTAGCAGCTCCTTTTTACATCTCCGGAGCTTCACAATGATTAAACCCACCCCAAATCCCCCCGTCCTGCTGTTCACCGTGGCCGATGGCATCAGCACCGAAGACCTGTTCGTGAACCTCAGCGAAACACTCGCCTCGGCCAATGCCCTGAGCTGTGACTTGGCCTTTAACCTGGAAGGACCAAAACGCGAGGAGTTGCTGGGCATTGCGCAGTTGATCGAGTTGGCGCAGTTGCTGGCATGAGCGTGCGCACGAACGCGTCGGGCAGACGACCACCGTTT
>NZ_VUAZ01000220.1 GCF_009296165.1 Pseudomonas kitaguniensis
CGATTCGACTTGCTCCCGATGAGGCCCTGAAGAACACCCACAAGCCCCTCGCCAGCCGCCGCGCAACCCTCTAGGCTAGCCGCTGCCCATCGTGAGGAATGCCCATGTCCACCCCCAGCATGACCTTGTTCCACAACCCCGCTTCACCGTTTGTTCGCAAAGTGCGCGTGCTGCTGATCGAGACCGGCCAGCAAGGCCGCGTGGCCCTGCAAGGCTGCATGCCGACACCGGTCAACCCCGATGCGCAGGTGGTGCAAGGTAACCCGGTGGGCAAGATCCCGGCCCTGCGCCTGGCCGACGGCACGGTGTTGCACGACAGCCGGGTGATTCTCGATTACCTCGACTATCAGCATGTCGGCAACCCGCTGATCCCGCGTGATGGCTCGGCCCGCTGGCGCCGCCTGACCCTGGCCTCGATGGCCGACGGCATCCTCGACGCGGCGGTGCTGGTGCGTTATGAAACGGCCATGCGCCCGGTCGAAAAGCACTGGGAGCAATGGCTGGAGGAGCAGCGCAACAAGATCCGCCGCACCCTCGCCGGGTTGGAGCAAGACGCCATTGCCGAGTTGACCAGCCATTTCGACATTGCCGCCATCAGCGTGGCCTGCGCCTTGGGCTACCTCGACTTCCGCCACCCCGACCTGCAATGGCGCACCGCTAACCCCCAGCTTGCCGATTGGTACGCCGAGGTCAGCCAGCGGCCTTCGATGCTCGAGACCCAGCCGCCGGTTTAACGCCAAATCAAGCAGGCGTTGTGCTGAGAGCCTGTTGCAGCGAGCCAGCCGGTCAGCAGTCCGGCTTGTCAGCCGTGTAACGGCGCGCCGGGTTTACCGCCGCGCCGAATTCACGCAGCGCCTTTGCCCCAATCAGCAACGGGTAGTTAAAGCTGCTGCGGTCGGTGAGGTTGACCTCAACCGTGCGTTTAACGTCGCCCAGGCACATCTCCAGGTCGATCACCGGGCGCTTGGCCACGGTGGCTTCGTCCTTGTCATCGTCTTCGTCGGCGCGGCTCTTGATCTTGCTGATGCGCGACACCTTGTGTTCGTAGACCTTGTCGCTGGCATCCTTGCCGCCGATGCGGAAGCGCACCCAATCGTCGCCGTCACGGGTGAAGGTTTCGATGTCGCGGGCCGACAGCGAAGCGGTCAGCGCGCCGGTGTCCATCTTGGCCTTGAAGGTTTGGCCGATCTCCGGCAATTGGATGTATTCGTAGCGACCGTAAAGGGTCGGTTCGGCCGCCATGGCCGGCAGAGCAACCAGGGCGAGCGAGGCAAGAAGCAGTTTCACGAAGTGATTTCCTCGAAAGAAGTAGGCGGATTCTAGACCGCAAAAGCCATCATTAGTTAGTGCTCAACCCTACCGGTCAGCGTGTGAAACATTCGTCAGGCGATTTGTGATTTGGCCTGCAGAGCCGGCTTGCTTATCATGGCCAGCCCACAGGATTCCAAGAGTTACTTATGCGCCGCCTGCTCACCGGCTGTTTCGTCACCCTGCTGTTATTGCTTAACACCCTGGTGCTGTTCGGGCCGTTGATGGTGTTTGCCCTGCTCAAGCTGGTGGCTGCGGGGCGCTATCGCGACGCTGCGTCGCGGGCGGTGATGTGGATCGCCGAGACCTGGGCCGAGATCGACAAATTAATCTTCTCGCTGTGCATCCCCACGCAATGGGACATTCGCGGCGGCGGCGATTTGCGCAGCGACACCTCATACCTGGTGATCAGCAACCATCAGTCGTGGGTCGATATTCCGGCACTCGTCCAAGCGCTTAACCGGCGCACGCCGTTCTTCAAATTCTTCCTGAAAAAAGAGCTGATCTGGGTGCCCTTCCTCGGCCTGGCCTGGTGGGCGCTGGACTACCCGTTCATGAAGCGCTACACCAAGGCATTCCTGGCCAAGCACCCGGAACTGGCGGGCCAGGACCTGAAGATCACCAAAGAGGCCTGCGAGCTGTTCAAGCGCCAGCCGGTCACGGTGGTTAATTACCTTGAGGGCACGCGGTTCAGCGCGGCCAAACACACGCAGCAGAATTCGCCGTTCAATCGCCTGCTCAAACCCAAGGCGGGCGGCGTGGCTTTTGTGCTGGCGGCGATGGGTGAGCAACTGGACGCGGTGCTCGACGTGACCGTGGTCTATCCGTCTCAAACGCAGCAGCAAAAAATTCCGGGGTTCTGGGCGTTGATCAGCGGCGCAGTGCCGAAGGTGATCGTCGATATACGCACGCGTGAGCTGGACCCGGCGTTGTGGCAAGGGGATTACGAGAACGATCCGGCTTTTCGCCAAACCGTCCAGAACTGGGTTAACCAGCTCTGGAGCGAGAAGGACGCGCGCATCGAACAACTGCGCGCCGAGCGTGCTTAGCCGCCAGTGCCCCAGGCCTGGGCCAGTTTGCCGAGCACCGAGCTGTTGGCGCCCTGACCGCCGAGGTATTGCAGGATCACCGGCGCAAACTGGCCGACCATGCCGCTGTCCATGCCCAGTGCGCTGAACGCGGTGTTCAGGTCGTTGGTGCTTTTCACGTTACCCAGCACGCTGTCGAGGCCGCTGGTTTTGCTGCCGCCGCTCTGGCCGAGCATGCCGCTCAAGGCACCGAGGCTGCCCAGCGAGTTGCTGCCCGACAATTGATCGAGGCCCGGCACGCTCTTGCCCAGTTGCGAATAATCGGTGCTGCTCAGTTGGTTCTTGGCCAGGCCGAGCATGGCCCCGGTGCCGCCGACGGCTTGCTCGGGGGTGATGTTCAGTTGCGAGGTCAAGGCGCTCAGCAAGCCGGCGGTCTGCGAACTCGGCGCTGCAGCGGCCGCCTTGTTGTTGCCGCCTTGGGCAGCGGAAACCGCATTGGCCACCTCACCCAGGCTGAAACCTGCGGCAAACACCGGGCTGGCGGCCACGGTCAACAGGCAGGACAAGGCAAAACCGCGTGAAATCTTCATCAAGACAACCTCTGAGTGTAAGAGCTAAAAGCAGCCGTTTGACTGACCGTGCCGAGGGATTGTTCCCCGCAACAGAATAGTTCGCCGCTGGCTGCATCCAAGTGCCCTCGCGCCGCGTATATCGAGCATGCGCCGCCCGGAGTTGGATGGAATGAACGCTCAAGCTAGACTACCCTCTGCCTACCGTGCGCAGCCCCGTCGCCCTCGTTCGAGCGCTTGGAGAAGCCCTATTTCCATCCACGACACCGACCCGTTGCAGCCGTTGCTGGCGCAATGTGCGCTAGGCAACCGCCAAGCCTTCGAAACCCTCTACCGCCGTGTTTCACCACGGCTGCACAGCGTTGCGTTTCGATTCATGGGCCGCGCCGACCTCGCCGAAGAGGTCTTGCAAGAGGCCTTCGTGCGCATCTGGTACAACGCCTCGCGTTACGAGGCGCACTTGGCGGCGCCGATGACCTGGATGGTCAACATCACCCGCAACCTGGCCATCGACCAACTGCGCAAACGCCGCGAGCAACCCTTGGCCGATGGCCAACAAGAGGCCTTGCTCGACGACAGCCCCAGCGCCCACGAACAACTCCACAGCGAGCGCGAAGCCCGCGCCCTCAACCGCTGCCTCGATACCCTCGACGGCATGCAACGCCAGTCGATCACCGTGGCTTACTTTCAGGGCCTTTCGTGCGCGGAGTTGGCCGAACACTTGGCGGCGCCCCTGGGCTCGGTCAAATCCTGGATTCGCCGCGGCATGGAGCGCCTGCGCAGGTGCCTTGAATCATGAATTACCAAACCTCCGCCTTGCGCCGCGCGCTCGCCGCCGACTATGCCATCGGGTTGATGCCCGCCACCGCGCGTCGACGTTTTGACCGCCTGCTGCTCGACGATGCGGCGCTGCGCGCAGAACTCGGCCACTGGCAGGACGCGCTCGCCAGCCTCACCGGTGCACTGCCCGAACGCCCGGTGCCGGGCCACGTGTGGGCGGGCATCCAGGCGCGCATCGAACCGCACGTGCTGCAGGTGCCTGCCAAAAAACCGCTGTGGATGAATGTTCGCTTGCTTGGGGCAGCGTTCGCCGTGGTGCTGGCGCTGTTTGTGGGCGTGCTTTACCAGCGCGATACCGGCGCGCAATACAACGCCACCTTGGTCAGCGCAGGCCAGCAACCGGCGTTGCAGATACGCGCATTCGCCGACCACCTGCAAGTCGAGCCGTTGGCATTGGCCGCAGTGGAACCGACGCGTGACCTGGAGTTGTGGGCGATTGCGCCCGGTGCTAAACCGGTCTCGCTGGGCGTAGTACCGAGCGCCGGCAAGGGGCGAATCCAGCTGACCAAACAGCAGCAGGCGCTGCTTAAAGCGCCACTGACCCTGGCCGTGAGCCTGGAGCCACACGGCGGTTCGCCCACCGGCCAACCGACCGGACCGGTGCTCTATCAAGGCCAATTGGCATCACTTTAGCGACGATAGGCGGTGATGGGTTCAGGAACCCATCCCGATAAACAGGGTCCATGAACTGACTACAAAATTTGTCAGGAAGAGACTTATGACTGCGATCCAACCCGAAGTGATCGAGAACAAACCCTCATTCTGGAGCGGCCCACGCCTGTTCATCGGCGCCTGTTTGGTAGTGGTTGCCGGTGTCGGCGGCGCGCTTTACACGCAGGACAGCGTCAAATCCGCTGCCACGTTGGTGACCACCGAGCAACAGCCCGCCGCGCAAATCGTGGCCCACAAGGATTACCTGGAAGTGCAGCCAATCGCTGCCACTGCGCCCGCGCCAGACCAGAGCCTGGAGCTGTGGGCTATCCCGGCCGACGGCGTGCCGATCTCCCTGGGCCTGCTGCCCGAAGACGGTAAAGGCATCATCGGGCTGAACCCGCGCCAGCAAGCATCCATCAGCAAGCCGGTGAACTTGATGGTCAGCTCCGAAACCAAAGGCGGCTCGGTGAGCAAGCAACCAACAGGCCCGACGGTCTACCAAGGCGCCTTGGCCGCTCGCTGACACCCCCCGCCACTGCCCCCTATTCCCCCACTTACCCACTACCTAATGCGGGAGCCAAATGTGGGGCCTAATGTGGGAGCCAATGTGGGAGCCAATGTGGGAGCCAATGTGGGAGCGGGCTTGC
>NZ_VUAZ01000221.1 GCF_009296165.1 Pseudomonas kitaguniensis
GTCGTAACTGGCTTGAGCGACGGCGCACCGCGAACAGTAAACCCGCACCGCCGTGGGTTGCCGTCACGCTCGGCATGCTCGGCAAGCTGTTGCAGGTACACCGGCGGGAACACGGCCATGGTCACGTTATGGCGATGCATCTGTGCGTAGGTGTATTCCGGCAACCACAGGCTGTCGTCGCGAATCAGCACGCTGGCGCCGTTGATCAACGGGTGCATCCAGCCTTCGTGGGAACCGTCGAAGGCGAAAGACATGAAGTGCAGCTCGCAGTCCGTTGGGCCGGTTTCATAACGTTCGCCGGTGGCGATGATGTGCGCAACCAACGGCCCGTGAGCCACGGCCACGCCTTTGGGCAAGCCGGTGGAGCCGGAGGTGTAAATCACGTAGGCGAGGTTGTCGCCGTGCAGTGTCACCTGTGGCGCGCTGTCGCTGTAAAGCGCCCAGTCCTCGGTGCGATCTATTGCCAGGGTGTTCAGGCCCTGCGGGATCGGCAATTGCTGCAAGGCACTGGTGTGCGTCAGCAGCAATTGTGCGCGGCTGTCGTCCATCATGTAGAGCAGGCGATCACGCGGGTACTCAATGTCCAGCGGCACGTACACGCCACCGGCTTTCATCACCGCGAGGAACGCCACCATGATTTCGGCGCTGCGCGGCATGGCGATGGCCACGCGCACTTCCGGGCCGATACCGCGCGCGATCAGCGCATGCGCCAAGCGGTTGGCCTGGGCATCCAGCTCGGCGTAGGTCAGCGTTTGCGTATCGAATTTCACCGCGACGGCATTCGGCGTTTCACGCGCGCGGTCGGCGACCAATTCATGCACCAGGCGCGTAGCCGGGAAGCCGGAATCGGTGCAATTCCACAACTGCAAAATGTGCTGTTGCTCGTCACGATTGAGCAGGTTCAGTTGGCCGATAGCTTGTTGCTGATCATCGACCATGGCTTGCAACAGGTTCTGCCAATGCCCGGCCATGCGTTCGATGGTGCTGTGGTTAAACAGATCGGTGGCGTAACTCAGCGAGGCACGCAGCACCTCGCGGGATTCCTCCACATCCAGCGCCAGGTCGAACTGGGCCACGCCTTCATCCCAGCTCAATACCTCGACCTGCAGGCCAGGCAAACGCTGCAAATGGCTGCCTGCCGAGGTCACGCGGTGGTTGAACAGCACCTGGAACAACGGGCTCAGGCTCATGCTGCGCTCGGGCTGCAACGCCTCCACGAGTTGCTCGAACGGCAGGTCCTGATGCGCCTGAGCCTCCAGCGAGCACTGACGTACCTGTTGCAACAGTTGCGCCACGCTCATTTGGCCGTTGATCTCGGCCTTGAGCACTTGGGTATTCACGAAGAAGCCAATCAGGCCTTCGGTTTCAAGGCGGTTGCGGTTGGCGATCGGCACGCCGACGCGCACGTCTTGCTGGCCGCTGTAGCGGTGCAGCAAGGCCTGATAGGCCGCCAGCAATACCATCGGCAACGTGACCCCGGCTTGCTTGGCCAGGCTGCGCAACCCCGCCAAAAGTGGCGGCGCCAGCTCAACCTCAAGGCGTGCACCGCGATGGCTTGGCAACGCCGGGCGCTGGTGGTCGTACGGCAGCTCCAGCACCGGCTGCTCGCCGCCCAACTGCTCACGCCAGTAGGTCAGTTGACGCGCTTTTTCGCTGGCTTCCATCCAGTTGCGCTGCCACAGCGCATAGTCGGCGTACTGAATCGGCAGTGCCGGCAAGTGCGGCGTGCGGCCGTCGCTGAACGCGGCGTAAAGCTGCACTAATTCTTCGACCATCCGTTGCATCGACCAGCCATCGGAGACGATGTGGTGCTGCACCAGCACCACGACATGATCGTGCTCGGCCAGGCGCAACAACTTGACCCGCAGCAACGGCCCGCGCAGCAGGTCAAACGGCCGCGCGACCACCTCGGCCACCTGCGCCTTGAGCCCGGCTTCATCCGCGTCGCAGCGTTCGATTTCGATCAGGCCCGAGTCCTCAATCACCTGCACGGCGCCGCCAGGCTCCTGGCGCACATGCGTGCGCAGGCTTTCATGGCGCGCCAGCAAGGTGTCGAAACTGCGTTGCAGCGCGGCCACGTCCAGCGCGCCTTTCAAACGCAGCGCGCTGGGGATGTGGTACGCCGCGCTTTGCGGATCGAGTTGCCAGAGAAACCACTGGCGCTCCTGCGCATAAGACAGTGGCAACGGCTGCGTGCGATCCGCCCTCAGCAGCGCTGGCGCGGTGACGCCCTGCTCGCCCAATGCGCGCACAAAATCACCGAGCAACGGCTGTTCAAACAGGCTCTTGAGCGCGACTTCCAGCGCCAACACCTGGCGCACCCGCGACACCACTCGCGTGGCCAGCAGCGAATGCCCGCCGAGTTCGAAGAAGTGGTC
>NZ_VUAZ01000222.1 GCF_009296165.1 Pseudomonas kitaguniensis
TTTTCAACAGAATCGGCCGTTAACGACCGTTCTCCGCCAAACACTTAGCCGAACCACGCCGCTTTATTCGTGCTTTTTCGGTAGGTCGATCTTACCTGCTGGGTTCGCGCGGTCGAAGCCCTTGGCCAAGACCGCAAAAAAGCCATAGAAAAATCACCGATTCTTCATAACGGCGTCACGACGAATCGGCAATCTATCGGCTTACCCAATTTAAAACTCAGCTACCCACTACACCCGCCTCCCGCTCCATCAATCTATCGATCAACAAAACCCCCAGCTCACTCAGTTGGTGAATCGCCAGCGCCACATCCCGTTGTTTCCCGGTCAAATCCTCCGACAGGTCCAGCAACAACGCGCTAACCGAGGAAAAGGTTTCATAACTGTTGGTGATCAGGGTTTCACTGCTGGCGTCAGCGGCAACGCTGAACAAACCCGGTGATGGCGAGGGCGGGGCAGTTTCTGGATTGAGGTATCGGTCTATCGTTCGATGCGCGGCCTGATTGAGTTTCAGGTCTGGCTCGCTCGGAGGGTTAGGCGTGATTTTGAACATACTTGGAATTCCCTCTTGGGGGCGCCACCTCTGAGCTACTAAACAAAGGGGTGGCAGCCGTGCGCAGGTTAGTAGACCGGGGAATTCCAAGAAAGCCGGCGCGCCCGAGGACGCCCTGCACACAGCCACCATCAAGCACGGACGAGGCCGTCCGATAGATGACGCTTATGCACTGACTGGAATAACCCCAGGCTACTAAACCCGATCACTGAGTTTTCAGCGACCGAGCAACCTTAGAGATGCCCACTCAAGCGCACAAGCCGGCCGATTCTGACGCAAGCGTAGGCAATGGAGCAAGGCGCTGTCGCCTATCACCTCAACGTTTCACGGCCTGCTGTAGGAAATGTGCTGATCCCCCGCGCGCGCGAAACGCACAGCGGCCAGCAGCCAGTGCTGGAAGTTCTTTGATAGCATCCCCAGCATTCAACCTAGTTAAAGGTATGCAGGCGATGGCGATTCTCTACCCTCCCCGATCTCTACAAGCGCAAGAGCGCTTCAGTTATTGGAACGAAGTGGTGTGTGCTACCTATTGCCTGACCAAAAACCGGACGTTGTCCGACGCGCCTTTCGATGGCCAACTCAAGGCCAACACGCTCGGCGATATTCTGCTGACGCACATCTCATCCGCGCCCATTGAGTACGAGCGCAACAGCGCTGATGCGGATGGCGACGACTTTTTTCTTTGCCTCACGCTGAGTACCGAAGCCGAGCTGGAACAATGCGGGCGGCGATCGTTGCAGCAATGCGGCGATATTGTGTTGTTCAACAGCGCCCAACCTTATCGGTGCGCGTTTCCTCGCGGCGACGACCAGATTGTTATTTCGATCCCGCGAGGGCGCCTGATCAATCATTTGCCAAGGCCCGAAGCGCTGGTCAGCCGCACGCTTGACGGCGGTTCGAGCCTAGGCAGGCTGGCGGGCAACATGCTGCTTGAGGTGTTCAACGCGGGCGCCCAGGAAGCGCGCGCCGGTGAGCGTTTGAGCGGTGCGTTGCTGGACGTAGTGGCGACTGCTTTTGAAGGTGCCTTTGGCTTGGCTGACGTGGGCCATTCCAGTCGTCATGCTGCACTGTTGATGAAAGCGAAAGGGTTTTTGCTGGCAAACCTGGATGATCCCGCGCTGGACCTGGCATCCATCGCACACGCGATTCATGTGTCACCGCGCGCGCTGAGTCGGCTGTTTGCTATGGAGGGGACCACCGCCACTCGCTGGCTGTGGCAGCAACGACTGCAGGCGTGCCGGGCGGCATTGCTGAAGAGTAAAACCCGTAGCATCAGCGACGTCGCGCTCAGTGTTGGCTTCACCAACATGGCGCACTTCAGCCGCGCCTTCAAAGCCGCTTTTGGGGTCTCGCCCAGCGTGTTCTGCAAAAACAACTGACAGATTGGCCAGCCAGGCGAAGTGTCTGGCTGGCTGGGCAAAGCATGCAACGTCTGCCGCCGTCACGCTGCATGCGCTTGGATAGACGAGATTGGGAGAGGCTCCGTGCTTCTTCGTATCTGACGCTTCTGCCCGCCCATCAGGAACCTCACCATGAACACCTCGAATGCTAAAACCCTGCGATTGCTTTTCCCCCAGTGGCAAGGTGGCAATAACCCGCCCTACCATTTCGGCGCTCAACTGTTGTCATGGCTGGCACCCGAAGCGCACGGGCCGGTCGCCGAAGTGCCGGTGATAGCGCCGGTGACAGCGCCGGTGACAGCGCCGAGCGACGAGCAGTTGCCGATTGAACATGGCATACGCGGGCGCAGCGCTCTGCTGCGCCAGTTGCGTAGCGCACGCGCGATCATCGATGAGCATGCACCGGACAGACTGGTGGTGCTCGGCGGCGATTGCCTGGTGGACCTTGCGCCGTTCGCCTACCTGAATGAACGCTATGCAGGCGACCTGGCGGTGCTGTGGGTCGATGCACATCCTGATGTCTTGACGCCCAGGGATTTTCCGAATGCGCATGCGATGGTGCTGGGCCATTTGCTCGGTGAAGGCGATGCAGATTTCGCTGGCACGGTCAAACTTGCGCTGAAACCGGCGAACGTGATGTACGCCGGCCTGATGGAAACCTCGCACGTGGAGAACAGCGTGATTGAGCGGCTGGGACTACAGCACGCAAGCCCTGCGCAATTGGCTGACAACAGCGAACCGGTGCTGCAATGGTTACGTTCAACCGGGGCGAAACACCTGGCCATTCACCTTGATCTGGATGTGTTGGACCCGAACGGCTTTCGCTCAGTGCTGTTCGCCGATCCGCAGGCCGCTGCGGGTGCGTTTGACGGGGTCGCTCAAGGCAACATGACGATTTCCCACGTGGTGCGACTGCTGACCGATGTGGCCGCTGTTACCGACGTCGTAGGCATTGGCATCGCCGAACACCTGCCGTGGGATGCACTTGCGTTGAAGAACATGTTGGCACGTCTTCCGCTGATCGGCTCTGCTGTTTGAGCCTGCCCAGGGGCGTGTCAATCTGCCGTCGACCGACACAATTGAACACCTGCTGCCGATGCCTGAGTCATAAAGGTGACTTCCATCGCCGAGTACACTAATTTATCCGATAGATGGACCGCCGACTCCCCCTTCCCTGCCTGTTATGAACCCGTAACAGGCCGAGTGAATCTGACTAACTTACACCCAGTTGGAGGAAAACCATGACCACTGACCGCGTGCTTGACTGTGTTCTGTTAAAACCCGCTGAGTCTTATCAGGGCAAACAAGGGCTGGATTATCAGGTTGGCATTTCTGCACAAAGCGCCGGTGCGCAACATATCCATATGCAGGTGTTGAACATTGCGCCTGGCGGGAAAGGCAAGGCACATAAACATCAGCAGCATGAAACCGCTATTTATGCGCTAAGTGGCGCCACCGGTTGCTGGTACGGCGAGGCGCTTGAAAAGCATGCCATCGTGGAAGAAGGTAACTTTTTTTATATCCCTGCGGGAATGCCGCATGTGCCGTATAACCGCAGCAACGAGCAAGTAGCCACTGTGTTAGTTGCTCGCACCGACCCGAATGAGCAAGAAAGTGTAACGCTGTTGCCGGAGCTTGATGAATTGATGGCTTCAAAGCAGGGCTAGAACAGGCCTTTCGCTGTGCGCGGGCCAGATTAAAAAAAGGCGCTCCGAAGAGCGCCTTTTATCACGTTATTGCAGGCTGACCTGGCGCAAGTCTGGCTTGCCGCCAGTACCGATTTCGATACGTTTTGGCTTGGCTTCTTCGGGTACGACGCGAAGCAACTCGATTGCCAGCAAACCGTTGGTGAGTGATGCGCCTTGCACCTCGATATGGTCAGCCAGTCGGAACGACAAACGGAAGGCCCGTTGCGCAATTCCCTGGTGCAGGTACGTGACCTTCTCATCGCTTTCACGTTTCCCACCCGAAACGCTTAAAACGCCATTCTCGACCTGAATGTCTATGTCGTCCTCTACGAGGCCCGCCACTGCAATCACGATGCGGTACTGGTCATCACCGTGTTTTTCGACGTTGTGAGGTGGGTAGGTGTTGCCCGCCTCATTGCGCAGCGTCGATTCAAACAGGTCGTTGAAGCGATCAAAGCCCACAGACTGACGGAACAGTGGGGCCAACGAGAGAGTAGTAGCCATAACAAAATCTCCTGAGTTTTATCCAAGTGATTTAATACGCGACCCGCTTTCGGCATCGCGTAAGGCCAAAATAGGGACTACCCAACGGTTTTCAAGGGCGCCTCAAAAAAATTTTAACGCCCCGTTTACCTACCCCAATTGCGTCGCAAACCTGCCTACTGCGTCGACGACGCGCTTGGCGCCATCCTGAATCTCGACAATCACCTGGCCCGCCTGCGTAGCCAGGTCAAGGCCCTGCTCTGCCTGGGATTTACTGTTCGCCATCTCCGCGACGGTTTCGCCCACCAGCTTCTGGTTTTGCGCAACCACCGAGGCAATTTCCTCTGTGGCGGTGCTGGTGCGCCCAGCCAATTGACGAACTTCATCCGCGACGACCGCAAAGCCACGCCCCTGTTCACCGGCGCGGGCGGCTTCAATCGCGGCGTTCAAGGCGAGCAAGTTGGTTTGCTGGGCAATACTGCTGATGGTTTGAACAATCGAGCTGATCAACAGGGATTGCTTGCCGAGTGCCTCTACTCCGCCGGAGGCCGCCTGTATATCCACCGCGATCTTGCGCATGGTGTGCATGGTGTCGTTAACCACCACGGCGCCGCGCTGGGCACTCACATCGGTGTGTTGGGAGATTTCAAAGGCGGTTTGCGCGGCGGTGCTGACGTCTTGTTCACGGGCAACTTGATCGGTCACCACCGTAGCGAACTTGACCACTTTCCAGAGTGTGCCTTCGGCGTCGTACACCGGGTTGTAAGTCGCCTCTAACCACACGGTTTGACCGCGACTGTCGACACGTTCAAATCGACCGGCAACAAACTCGCCCTTGTTCAGCGTTAACCAAAAATCCTTGTACTTCTGCGACGAGGTTTCTTCCGGCGTACAGAATATGCGGTGATGGCTGCCTTTGGCGTCGCTGAGGCTGTAACCCATGGCTTTCAAGAATTGGTCATTGGCTTTGAGTACGTGCCCGGAGAGGTCGAACTCGATCACTGCAGTTGAACGCAGCAGTGCCTCGATAAACGAGGTGTTTTCCGAAGCCTGTTCAACGCGGGAAGTAATGTCGGTTGCATAGCAGGTGACATGGCTCAGGTTGCCGGCAATGTCGGCGACGGGTTGCCAGTGCGCATGAATCCATACCAGCGAGCCATTCGCATGCAAATACCGGTACTCGTCCGTGATTGATCGGCCTGCCGCGACGGCCGCCTGAAAGTTAAGAAAGCACGGAAGTTTGGAGACGTACTTAGGGACGATATTCGCCATCTCGCGCCCCAGCAGTTGGTCCGGGGTGTAGCCCAAAGCCTCGGCAAAGTGTGCGTTACAGCCGATGATTTTAAACGTTGGATCGATGCTCAACGTCAGCATTTCACGGTTGAGGCCATCGCGCAGTTGGCGCAGCTCCGACAATTCGGCCGCCTGAGCATTAACCTGGTTCTTGAGTTTTTTATTAAACATCAGCTACGGCCTCCTTGGTCATAACAATGCTATCGGCATAGTCCTAAGCAAATTGAGGCCACTCAGCGGGCGAGTGCCCCCAGGCTGCAGCCTTGCAGCAAAGCGTAGGCGCTGAAACCAACTCATGCGTCAAAAAATACATCCTGCGGACCGCATCGGTGGCGAGCGGTGCAATCGCGGCCTATGT
>NZ_VUAZ01000223.1 GCF_009296165.1 Pseudomonas kitaguniensis
CCACCCCGTAGGGTTGGGCACATACTGATACGCGTTGATCCCGCCCGCCAGCTTCACCGGGTCCGGCGTCAGGTAGCGGCCACTGTCTGGATTGTAGTAGCGATGGCGGTTGTAGTGCAGCCCGCTTTCTTGATCGAAGTATTGGCCCTGGAATCGTAGCGGGTTGTCGACTTTATTGATGTCCAGGCGAGCGACCTGGCCGTAGGCGCGGTAGTGCGCGCACCAGACAATTTCGCCGTCAGGCGCGGTGAGTTCTTGCGGTGTGCCGAGGTGGTCGAGTTGATAGTGGAAGGCTTTGGTTTCACTCGGACCAAAGCCTTCCAGCAGCGCCAACGGCCGAAAGCTGTCCGGCTCGTAGATATAACTGCGATGGCGGTCGGCGTGATGCTCGG
Source organism: Pseudomonas kitaguniensis (assembly GCF_009296165.1). Classification (GTDB taxonomy): domain Bacteria; phylum Pseudomonadota; class Gammaproteobacteria; order Pseudomonadales; family Pseudomonadaceae; genus Aquipseudomonas; species Aquipseudomonas kitaguniensis. The sequence goes on from NZ_VUAZ01000223.1 coordinate 393, forward strand.
CAATCAGCTTGTCGCCTTGCCAAAAAACTCTGTGGTCTTTTCGTCCACGGTTTTGCTGATGCGCCGCCCAAACGGGTCGTAGCGGTAACGGGCGGTTTGCCCGTTGGGTTGGGTAATGCCAGTCAGCCGGTGCTGGCAGTCGTAGCGGTATTCGGTGACGAGTTGATGGCCTTTACCGCGTCGTTCGCGGATCAGGTTGCCGAAGGCGTCGTAGTCGTAATGATGGTCGCCCTGGATCATCAGGCGGTTGCCGGCAACGATGTCGGGGCCGGGGCGGTCTTGCATCAGCAGGTTGCCCGCCGGGTCTTGGCCGAAACGTTCTTTTACGTCTTGTGAGTGGTCGGCGTGGGTCAGGCGAGCGAGCGGGTCGTAGTGGTAGTCGTGTTGGCCTTTGCGGGTGTCGAGAATTCGGCTGAGGTTGCCGCTGTTGTCGTAGTCGTATTGGCGCTGGTAGAGGGTGTGTTCCTGTTGGCTGACCGCGTGGGCGTGCAGGCGGTTTTGCTCGTCGTAGTGGTAGTGGCTGAGCAGGTGGCCTTGCTGGCGTTGGCGCTCGCGGCCTGCACTGAACAGGTGCGAGGTCAGCAGCCCGCTGTTTAATTCGACAGTGGCAAGGTGACCGCCCTTGTCGTGATTGAACACCAGGCGGTTGTTGTCCGGCAGGCGAAGGTGTTGCAACTGACCGCACGCATCGTAGCCGTAGCGCAGAGTGCCCCAGCCTTGGTGTTCGGCTGGTGAGGCGGTTTTGCGTGTCGTATTCGTAGGCCAACGCCCAATGATTGTCGTCG
>NZ_VUAZ01000224.1 GCF_009296165.1 Pseudomonas kitaguniensis
ATGTCCAGGCGAGCGACCTGGCCGTAGGCGCGGTAATGCGCGGACCAGACAATTTCTCCGTCAGGCGCGGTGAGTTCTTGCGGTGTGCCGAGGTGGTCGAGTTGGTAGTGGAAGGCTTTGGTTTCACTCGGACCAAAGCCTTCCAGCAGCGCCAACGGCCGAAAACTGTCCGGCTCGTAGAGGTAACTGCGATGCCGATCAGCGTGATGCTCGGCAATCAGCTTGTCGCCTTGCCAAAAAACTCTGTGGTCTTTTCGTCCACGGTTTTGCTGATGCGCCGCCCAAACGGGTCGTAGCGGTAGCGGGCGGTTTGCCCGTTGGGTTGGGTAATGCCAGTCAGCCGGTGCTGGCAGTCGTAGCGGTATTCGGTGACGAGTTGATGGCCTTTACCGCGCCGTTCGCGGATCAGGTTGCCGAAGGCGTCGTAGTCGTAATGATGGTCGCCCTGGATCATCAGGCGGTTGCCGGCAACGATGTCGGGGCCGGGGCGGTCTTGCATCAGCAGGTTGCCGGCCGGGTCGTGACCGAAACGTTCTTTTACGTCTTGTGAGTGATTGGCGTGGGTCAGGCGGGCGAGGGGATCGTAGTGATAGTCGTGTTGGCCCTTGCGGGTGTCGAGGATGCGGCTGAGGTTGCCGCTGTTGTCGTAGTCGTATTGGCGCTGGTAGAGGGTGTGTTCCTGTTGGCTGACCGCGTGGGCGTGCAGGCGGTTTTGCTCGTCGTAGTGGTAGTGGCTGAGCAGTTGGCCTTGCTGGCGTTGGCGTTCGCGGCCAGCACTGAACAGGTGCGAGGTCAACAGCCCGCTGTTTAATTCGACAGTGGCAAGGTGACCGCCCTTGTCGTGATTGAACACCAGGCGGTTGTTGTCCGGCAGGCGCAGGTGTTGCAACTGACCGCACGCATCGTAGCCGTAGCGCAGAGTGCCCCAGCCTTGGTGCTCGGCGGTGAGGCGGTTTTGCGTGTCGTATTCGTAGGCCAGCGCCCAGTGGTTGTCGTCGACACTGAGGAGATTGCCCTGACGGTCGTAGGCGTAATCAACAACGCTGCTGTCGGGCAGGGTTTTTCGTACAAGTCGTCCGGCGTGGTCGCGTTCGTAACGGGTGATTAGCTGACTGCTATCGTCGCCATGCTCGGTCTTTTCCAGCAGGTTGCCGTTGAGGTCATACACGTAAGCCGTGCGCTGGCCGTCAAAGCCGGTTTCCTGTTGGATCAGCCCGTTAGGGTGGTATTGCAACCCATAAACTTCGCCGACTTCGTTTTCAATGTCTGTCAGCAACAACCGCACGTTGTCGTAGCGATATTTGACTTGGGTGCCGTCGGCGTTAATGCGGCGGCTGATCAGGTGCAGGCCGTCGCCGTATTCGTAGCGGGTAACGTGGCCCAGCTCATC
>NZ_VUAZ01000225.1 GCF_009296165.1 Pseudomonas kitaguniensis
CCCCGATGGCAGCCTCAAAGGCAATACAAAACTCGGCGTTTTAGAACACCGACGCGTAGTCGCCCAGCTCAACCTGTACCGATTTAATGCGGGTGAAGTTGTTCAGCGAGCTGATGCCGTTCTCACGGCCAACACCCGATTGCTTGTAGCCGCCGACCGGCATTTTTGCGTCGGACTCGCCCCAGGCGTTGATCCAGCAGATGCCCGCTTCCAGTTGATGAATCACGCGGTGGGCGCGGTTCAAGTCTTTGGTCACAAGGCCCGCAGCCAGGCCGAAGTCGGTGTCGTTGGCGCGGCGGATCACTTCTTCTTCAGTCTCGTAAGTGAGGATGCTCATCACCGGGCCGAAGATTTCTTCACGGACGATGGTCATCTCGTCGGTGCAGTCAGTGAACACGGTCGGTGCCACGAACGCGCCTTTGGCCAGGTCGCCATCGGTCATGCGGTCGCCGCCGCACAGCAGGCGGGCGCCTTGCTCTTTGCCCAGCTTGATGTAACCGAGCACGCTTTCCATGTGGGCGAAGCTGACCAGTGGGCCAAAGTTGGTGTTGTCGTCTTGTGGGTCGCCGACGCGAATGCGCGCAACACGCTCCAGAATCTTCGCTTCAAACGCCGCTTGCAGGTGCTTGGGCACGAACACGCGGGTGCCGTTGGTGCAGACCTGACCGGAGCTGTAGAAGTTGGCCATCATCGCGATGTCGGCGGCGCGGTCTAGGTCGGCATCTTCGAACACGATCAGCGGCGACTTGCCGCCCAGTTCCATGGTGACTTCCTTGAGCGACGAACTCGACGCGCTGGCCATGACTTTTTTGCCGGTGTCGGTGCCGCCGGTGAACGAGATTTTCTCGATGCGCGGGTGCTCGGTCAGCCAGGTGCCGACTTCACGGCCGCTGCCGGTCAGTACGTTGAACACACCTGCTGGAACGCCGGCTTCGGTGTAGATCTCGGCGAGTTTCAGGGTGGTCAGCGAGGTGACTTCGCTGGGCTTGAAGATCATCGCGTTACCGGCGGCCAGGGCCGGTGCGGATTTCCACAGGGCGATCTGGATCGGGTAGTTCCACGCGCCAATACCGGCAACCACGCCCAACGGCTCGCGGCGGGTGTAGACGAACGAGGTGTCACGCAGCGGGATCTGCTCGCCTTCGATGGCTGGCACCAGGCCTGCGTAGTATTCCAGCACATCAGCGCCGGTCACGACGTCGACGTACTTGGTTTCGGAGAACGATTTACCGGTGTCCAGGGTTTCCAGCGCGGCCAGTTCGTCATTGCGCTCGCGCAGGATGTCGACGGCACGGCGCAGGATGCGCGAACGCTCCATGGCGGTCATCGCGGCCCAGATTTTCTGGCCTTTTTCAGCGCTGACCACGGCACGTTCAACGTCATCGAACGTTGCGCGTTGCACTTGGGCGAGAACTTCACCGTTAGCCGGGTTGATGGCGTCGAAAGTGGCATCGCTGCCAGCGTCGCTGTAGCCGCCGTCAATGTAGAGTTTTTGCAGTTCGAAACGGGCCATAAAGTCCTCGCAAGTGCATAAGTGGTTGGCGTTACCCGCCAAAAAGTGAGCCGTGGGGTTCTGGCAACACTGAGCGGCAGACGTTCAGGGGTTGAGCGTTTATGTGTGCTCTAACTCACCTGCTTGGCCAATTGGAAATCCATGTATTCGTAAGCGATCCGCTGCGCCTGCTCCGTGTCGAAAGCGTCTCCCGACAGGGCGCCGCGCAACCACAAACCGTCGATTAACGCTGCCAGGCCGCGGGCTGCGCTGCGTGCTTCGGGCAGCGGCAGCACCCGGCGGAACTGGCAGCACAGGTTCGAATACAAGCGGTGATCGTTGATCCGCTGCAACCTGTGCAATGACGGGTGGTGCATGCTGGAGGCCCAGAAGGCCAACCAGGTTTTCATCGCCGGGCCGTTGACTTGGCTGGCGTCGAAGTTGCCACCGATGATCACCTGAAGGTGGGCACGGGGGCTGTCGTCTTTCAGCGCCAGCCGGCGTTCGTGGACGTTCTCGATCAGCACATTCATCAAGTACCGCATCGTTGCGGCAATCAGGCCGTTCTTGTCCTGAAAGTAATGACTGATGATGCCGTTCGAGACACCGGCCAAACGGGCGATCAGCGCAATGCTGGCGTCGCCCATTCCGACCTGATCGATGGCCGTTAACGTGGCTTCGATCAACTGCTGGCGGCGTATGGGTTGCATACCGACCTTGGGCATGTAGCACCTCTCCTTAGGCCTGCCGATGGGCGATAAACGTCCCCGGCTTGAAGGCCAGTCTATTTTGTTTTGATTGAACGTTCAATCAACAAAGAATAAGCTCTGCGACAAATAGCCGCGGCCTACAGGTATTTCCTACACGTGGACCGCAGCATCTGACACCTGCAAAAACCCTTGAAACAGGCCGTATCAAGGCCTTGCTGACGCTCGCGTCGGCTCTGGAATTTTCGCGGTGTCTTTATAACACCCGTCCGTCGACTGCCGAAAA
>NZ_VUAZ01000226.1 GCF_009296165.1 Pseudomonas kitaguniensis
AAAGCCGCCTTTGATCGGCTTCAACCACTCATCGAGTAAAGCCGTTAGTGCCCGGAAGCTTCCGGCCCTGCCTTCGCCCCAAATGGCGGCTTCGCCAGCCACACCAACAGCATCAAGCCCATAAACATCCACCCCAGCAACGTGAAGTAATCCACGGTAGACATCATGTACGCCTGGCTGCTGAGAATCTGGTCCAGTTGCGCATACGCCGTGTGCCCTGCCCCGCCCAACGCATTCAGCGCGTCGCGGGTCGCCGAGTCATAGGTGGTGATGTTCTCGCTCATGTACGCATGGTGCTGGTTCGCTCGGCGAATCCAGATCCAGGTCGTCAGCGACGCCGCGAAGCTACCGCCCAGCGTACGCAAGAAGGTCGCAAGACCTGCGCCATCGGCAATCTGGCTGGGCGGCAAGTCGGACATCAGGATGGTCAGGGTCGGCATAAAGAACAGCGCCACACCGATGCCATGAACAGCTGCACCATAGCGATGTGCTGGAAGTCCACTTCATTGGTGAACCCCGCCCGCATAAAGCAGCTCAAGCCAATCGCCAGGAACGCCAGGCCCGCCAGCAGACGCAGGTCGAACTTGTGCGCATATTTGCCCACAAACGGCGACATCAACACCGGCAGAATCCCGATCGGTGCCACCGCCAGGCCCGCCCAAGTCGCGGTATAACCCATCTGCGTTTGCAGCCATTGCGGCAGGATCAGGTTGATACCGAAAAAGCCCGCATACCCCAGCACCAGCACCACGGTGCCGATGCGAAAGTTACGGTAAGCGAATAGCCGCAGGTTAACCACCGGGTGTTTATCGGTCATCTCCCAGATCACAAACACCGCCAGGGCAATCGCCGAGATTGCCGCGCCGATGATGATGAAGTTGGACTCGAACCAGTCCAGGTCGTTGCCCTTGTCGAGAATGATCTGCAAGGCGCCGACGCCGACGATCAGGCTGAGCAGACCGACATAGTCCATCGGCTGGTAACTGGTGACCACGGGGCGTTTCTTCAATTGCGAACGCACCACCATTACCGCGAAGACGCCGATCGGCACGTTGATAAAGAAGATCCACGGCCAGCTATAGCTGTCGGTGATCCAGCCGCCGAGGATGGGGCCGGCAATCGGCGCCACCACCGTGACCATCGCCAATAACGCCAGGGCCATGCCGCGCCTCGCTGGCGGGTACACCGCGATCAGCAAGGTCTGGCTCATCGGGTACAACGGCCCCGCGACCAAGCCTTGCAGCACCCGAAAACCGATCAGCTCCGGCATCGAGGTGGAAATACCACAGAGGAACGAGGCCACCACAAACAGCAGGGTCGCCCACAAAAACAGCTTCACTTCGCCAAAACGCCGGGCCAACCAGCCGGTCAGTGGCAAGGCAATGGCGTTGCTCACCGCAAATGAGGTGATCACCCAAGTGCCTTGCTCCGAACTCACGCCGAGGTTGCCGGAAATAGTCGGCAACGCCACGTTGGCGATGGTGGTGTCGAGCACCTGCATGAAAGTCGCCAGCGACAGGCCAATAGTGGCCATCAGCAGGCTCGGCGGCGTGAAAGAGGCCTTACTGTCCATTAGCGTTGCGCAGCCTTGGGCGCGGCGAGGCTGTTGTCATGGATCAACTGGTTGATCATGGCGTCGGCTTCGCCCAATTGGCGCTCATACACATTGGTGGTGAACGTGGCTTTTTGCGGCGGCTGTTGCGCCAGTACCGGGCCGCTCTGGTCGTGCAAGTCGACGCTGACCAAGGTGCTCAAGCCCACACGCAGCGGGTGTTTGGCCAGTTCTTCGGGGTTGATATGGATGCGCACCGGTACGCGTTGCACAATCTTGATCCAGTTACCCGTGGCGTTCTGCGCCGGCAGCAGCGCAAAGGCACTGCCGGTACCGGCGCCAAGGCTGTCGACGGTGCCGCTGAACTTAACGTCGCTGCCGTAGATATCCGACTCGATGTCCACAGGCTGGCCGATCCGCATGTCGCGCAATTGGGTTTCCTTGAAGTTGGCGTCGATCCACAGCTGGTTCAGCGGGATCACCGCCATCAGCGCCGTACCCGGCTGCACACGCTGGCCCAGTTGCACGGTACGCTTGGCCACGTAGCCGGTGACCGGCGCGATCAAGGTGCTACGCGCATTGGCGAGGTACGCCTGGCGCAATTGCGCGGCGGCGGTTTGCACATCCGGGTGGGACGAAATCACCGTGTCGTCGACCAACGCATTGCTGGTTTTCAGCTGTTGCTCAAGGTTGGTCAATGCGTTCTTGGCCGCCGTCAGGCTGTCGCGTGCATGCGACAATTCTTCTTGGGAAATCGCGCCGCCCTGAGCCAGGGTTTTACGCCGATTGAAGTTGTCCTGGGCGGTTTGCACGTCGGCTTTCTGGGCGTTGACCTGGGCTTTCATGCCATCGACGTTGCTGTACAAGCCGCGCACCTGGCGCACGGTGCGAGCCAGGTTGGCTTGGGCACTTTGCAGGCCGACGGCGGCGTCATTCGGGTCGAACTTGATCAGCACCTGGCCTTCGTGGACCAGGTCGCCATCGTCAGCGCCAATGCTGACCACGGTGCCGGTGACCAGCGGGGTGATTTCCACCACGTTGCCATTCACGTAGGCATCGTCGGTGCTTTCGTAGAAGCGCCCGTAAAGCTCATACCAGCCCCACACGGCGGCAGCGGCGAGCATCACGATCAGCGCCAGGCCAATCAGCATGATTTTGCGTTTGCGTGGGTTGCTGTCTGTTTTGGGTTGCTCTTCAGGTTGCTCTGTTGCGTTATTGCTGTCGGCAGTGGCCATTACAAATACCTCAAATTATTCCGTGCGGGTGGCGGGGCTGGTCGTGGTCGCGGCCACGTTATCGGCGTTAAATCCGCCACCCAGGGCTTGCATGAGTTGAATCGAAAGATCTATCTGCGCGGCATTCAGACTCGCCAGTTGGCGCTGGGCCTGCAGCAATTGCTGCTCAATGCTGAGCACGTCCAGGTAATTGCCGATGCCAGAGCTGTAACGCTGAACACCGGTGTCGTAGGACTGCTGGGCAATGTCCGCAGCATGTTGTTGCGCCTGGATCTGCCGACCGGTTTCGCGCAACTGCACCAGGCCGTTACCAATATCGCCCAAGGCTTGCACCAGGGTTTTGTTGTACTGGGCCACGGCCAAGTCGTAGTCCGCGTCGCGCGCATCAAGGTCGGCGCGCAGGCGGCCGCCATCGAAAATCGGCAACGAGATCGTCGGCGCAATGCTGAAGAAACGGCTGGCCGAACCAAACATTGCATCCCCCAGCAACGACTCGGCCCCGGCGCTCGCGCTCAGGTTGAGGTTGGGGTAAAAGCGGGTTTTGCTCGCGGCGATGTTCTTGCTCGCCGCCTCGACACGCCAGCGCGCGGCGATAAGGTCCGGGCGTCGGCCCAGCAGCTCGGCGGGCAGTACCGAAGGCACCGCAACTGCGCTGGGCTGCAGCACATTTGGACGCTTCAGTTCACCGCCGCGGTCGGGGCCTTTACCGAGCAATACCGCCAGCGCGATCTTGGCGCTTTGCAGTTGTTTTTCCGCGTCGATCAGTTGCGACTGGGAGCTGGCTTCGAGGCTTTCGGTTTGCTGGTACTGGTACTGGCTGTCGATGCCGGAGCTGAGGCGGCGCTTGCTCAGGTCAAGCATCTGACGCGTGCGTTTAAGGTCGTCATTGGCCAGGTCACGCACGATATGCGCCTCGCCCAAATCGCTGTAAGCCTTGGCCACGTTGGCGGCCAAGGTCAGCCGCGCGGTTTGCTGATCGACTTCGGCGGCGCGCGCCTGGCCCAAGGCAGCTTCCCACGCGGCCCGCTGGCCACCCCACAGGTCGAAGTTGTAATTGAAGCTGGCGCCGATGTTACGCACGGTCGCGTAGGCATCGCCCTGCCCTCGCGGGTCCTGGTCCTTGGCCAAGCGCGAACGGCTGACGCCGCCGCTGGCGTCCAGGGTCGGCATGCGTTCGGCATTAGCGGCATAGGCGGCGGCTTCGGCCTGATGCGCACGGGCACTGGCCACTTGCATGTCGGGGCTGTTTTGCAATGCTTCCTGGATCAGCCCATCGAGCTGCGGGTCGCCGAGGCTTTTCCACCAGTCGGCGCTCGGCCAGGCGGCACTCGACAGGGTTACGCCGCTGAGCGATTTACCGGTTTGCAGGGTATTGGCGTCGAGGCGTTTGCCTTGGGTATCGAGGCCGCCGAAATTGGCGCAACCGGCAACGCTGATGGCTACCAGCACCAGGCAAAGGTTACGTGTGTTCATTGTTTACCTACCCGCTGGATGACGATGGCGTCACCGGCAGCTACCAGAATTTTCGTGAGGATGGCTTCCAGCGTCTGTAATTCGCCGGGCTCCAGTGCACCGGCCAGCTCGTTCATCGACTGGGCACCGATGTTCGGCAGCATGTCGGCCAGGCGCTGGCCGTCTTCTGTGAGTACCAGCTGTACCTGACGCCGATCCTGCTCGGAACGCTTGCGCGCCAGCAGGCCCTTTTGCTCCAGGCGATCGAGCATGCGGGTCATGGAACCGCTGTCCAGCGACAAGTTGCGGCACAGCTCGGCGGGCGTGTTGATGTCAAACTGGGCAATGATGATCAACACCTTGAACTGCGCGGCAGTCACGCCGTGCGGCTCCATATGGGTGTCGATAATGCGGTCCTTGAGCAGCGCCGCACGGCCCAGCAGCAGCCCGAGATGACAGTTGCGAAGGCTGTCAGGGGTGAAGTGTTTCATCGAAAGCCACCTTATTACTGCCTAGGCAGTGAATGTGTGACGAGATGTTACTGCTTAGGCAGCGAATGTGGAAGAAAATAATTAGCTAGCTTGCTAATTTTACGACGGGAGGATTGGAAGGCAGTCAAATAGGGGGGCGGGCTTGTGTGGCGAGCAAGCCCGCTCGCCACAACATGCCGCGTCCCTATTTAGAAATCGCGTTTGTAGAAAATATCCAGCGAACTGGCCACACCGCTGGCCACTTCCAGATACACCTTCTTGCTCAACAGATAGCGCAACGCGATGGTGCTGGCCGGCTCAAACACACCGACCCCATAACGCAGGCTGAGCTTGTCGGTAATCTTGCCGCTGGCCACCACCGCCGTGGTGGTGCCGCTGCCTTGCGTGTCGAGGTCGAAATCGCGCAGGCCCAGCTTGGCTGCAATATCCGACGTCACCCCGGAACTGCCCATCAGGCCAAGGCCCAACGCCGCTTGGGCGAGTACGTTGTTGTCTTCACCGCTGGTGCTCAGCGGACGGCCGAGCACCAGGTACGACAGCGCCTGCTCCTGGCTCATGGCCGGTTCCGAAAAGATCTGCGTGGTCGGCTGTTCAGCGCTGCCGCTCAGGCGGATACCGGCAGTGACGTCGTCGGTTTTGCGCACCGCTTCAATATCCAGATAAGGCTGGTCGAGCGGGCCGGCAAACAGCAGCCGCGCACGGCGCACATCCAGGCGCTGGCCGTAGGCGCGATAACGCCCGTCGTTGAGCCACAGCTCGCCACGGGTGTCGAGGTTGTCGCCGATGTGCACATGGCCCTGCACTTTGGCGGTCAGGCCGAAGCCTGCGAAGTTGAGGGTGTCTTCGCCCACCACCACGTCGATATCCATGGCCATGGCCATCGGCGGCTTGCCCTCTTCGGTCTGGCTGCCGACGATCACCGTGTCATCCGAGACCTTGACCGTCGACGGCGGCAGTTCGCGCACGGTGATGTCACCGCGCGGGATCTGGACCTTGCCGGCAATCGCCAATTTGTCGTTCTTCAGGCTGATTTTCAGGTCGGGCGCCACTTCCAGCACGGCATACGGCTCTACCGTGACCGGCAGTTGCGAGCCTTGCAGGCTCAAATCCACGACCAGTGCCTGGCCCCAGTCGATCTGCCCCTTGAGGCTGCCCTGCCCGGCTTTGCCACTGTGCCAGGCGCCGTTCAATTGCACGCTTTCACCGGCGATCAAGGCCTGCACATTCAAGCCTTCCAGACTCATCGGCAATTCAGGCCCGGAGACCTCGCCGCCGACCAGGTTCACGCTGCCGTTGACCTGCGGCGCCAGCAAGCCACCGGAGATGCGACCGCTGCCGTTGAGCCTGCCGTTGAGCTTTTCGACCATCGGCACAAATGGCCGCGCGACGGCGAGGTCGAGGCCGTTGAGGCTGAAATCGCCGCTGATCGGCTTGTCTTTCGGCAGCGGGTTGATCTGCGCCTGCACGCGCAATTCGCCGAGCTTGCCGCCGCGAAAATTAAGCAGGGTGTCGATGCGTTTGGGGTTCAGGGTGGCTTCCAGCTTCAACGTGTCGTAGGGGAAATCCAGCCACTGGTCCTTGTCTTTGACGCGTAAGGTACCGCCGCCAGCATCCACCGAGACCACGCCTTTAGGGCCGCTGTCGGGCAGGTCGAGCTGCACGTCGGCGTTGAGTTTGCCTTGCCACGCGAAGTCTTTGGGCAACCATGCCGCCAAGCTGTCGATGGGGAATTGCTTGAGGTGGTAACGCAACTTCGGCTCGGGCATCAGCCGCTGGTCCTCACCACACAAGCTGGCGGTGCCTGCGACCCAGCAGTGCGCGGCAAAGGTCAGTTTGCCGTCAGCCAGCCGTTCAATTTTCGCCGGAGCCTGCAGCTTCCAGTTCTGGCCACCGGCTTGCACATCACCACTGGCCAGACGCCCGCGCCAGTTGCCTTGGTCGAGGTTGCCATCGGCGCCCAGCGCCAGTTTGACCAGCGGGCCAGCCAGGTTTAGCTGCACTTGCTGACGCTTGATGTCGCCTTGAGCGTTGGCGGTCAAGGTACCCAGTTGGGTATCGCCGGCCTGGATACCGCTGCCTTTCAGGTCGATCTTCGCGCGCTGGGCATTGTCGAGCGCGGCGTCGAGGCTGAGGTTTTGCAACTGGTTGTCGGCAAACGCCAGTTGCTGACCTTTGAGGCTGAGTGTGCCTTGCGGCGCCTTCAACGTACCGGCCACATCGACCCGTCCATTGATTTGCCCGCGCAGTTGCGGCCACAACTGAGCCAGCCGCGCCAGCTTGATGTCGATCTTCCCGGCCAGGCGTTGCTGCAAGCTGCCACTGCCGTAGATGCGGTTGTCGCCCAAGCGAATATCCAGGTTGCCCAGGGTCCATTGCTCGCCCGCGCCTTCGGCTTTGGCCGCCAGCACGGCAGTTTGCCCGCGCAAGCGGCCCTTGAGGTCGAGGTCGGCATTCAGCGTGAGCTGTTGATTTTTGAACTCGCCCTTGCTGCGCAGCGGGCCAGCGAGGGTGCCCGGCAATTCGCCGACCCAGTACGCCGGGTTCAGCGCCGAGAGGTCCAAGGCGGTGTCCCAGGCAATGCCGTCGGCAAATTGCAGGTTCAAATGGCCTTCGGCCTTGCCTTGGCCAGCGGTCAGTTTCAGCTCAGGCAGGAAGATTTGTTTGAGGTCGCCGCTGAACGGCGTGACCACCGTGAACGTGCCGGCCGGGCCGTCGAGGTGGGCGTTGAGGTTGCCGAGGTAGTTGCCGTCTTTGTAGGAAACCTCACCGTTAAAGGTGCGCAACGCGACTTGCGGCTCGTCAATTAATGGATAGAGGCGATGCCAGGGGAAATCCAGCCAATCGATTTTGGCGTCGGCACTGAAGCCTTGCTGCCAGTCCAGTTGCGCGCTGAGTGTGAGGCGCTGGTTGTCGCCGGCATTCAGGTCCAGGCCTGCGATCTGCGCGCCCTTGGCGTCGACCTTGCCTTGCAATAGCAACTCTACCGGGCCTTTTTCGGCGGGTAACACGGCCTTGCCCAACAGTTGATAGCCATTGCTCAAGTCGCCCTTGGCGGTGAGGTCCAACTGGTTGAGTTGCAGGGTGTCGGGTAGATCGGCGCTGGGCTTGAAGCCATCGGCGGTGATGTGCAATTGCGCGGGTAGGTTTTCTACCAGCGGTTGCAGCTCGCCGCTGAGCTTGGCGGGCAAGTAGCCGCTGCTGTCGGCGTCGAGTTTGAGGGTGTTGAGCAGGTCGCCGTCGACCTTGAGGGCGACGTTCCAGGGCGCGCCGCCGGGAGCGTATGGCAGGCTCAGGTTGCCGGTCGCCGTCAACGGCCAATCGCCGCTCGGTTGCAGCAAGCCAGTGAGGTCCAGCACCAAATCGTCGCGTTGCAGGTGCACCGAGTCGATCTGCATACCCGCAGCCGTCCAGTGCGCCGCCAGTTGCAAGCCCTTGAGTTGTTCGCTGCCATTAAACAGCAGGCTACCGACGCGAACGTCGCCTAACTGGATCGCCACCGGCAGCTTAAGGTCCGGCAGTTTCAACGGCCCGCTGCTTTCTTCGGTGCTCGGTGGAAATTGCAGGGTGACCTGTTCCACATCCAACTGTTTGATGCACACGGTCATGCGCAGCAGGCACGCCGGCGACCATTCAAGCGTTGGCGCATTCAGCTCAACCCGGCTGCTGCCTTGCTGCCACAGCAGATGATCGGCGCTCCACCGGCCACCCAAATGGCCCTGGAAATTCTCCACGCTCAACCCCGGCACTTGGCCCAAGGCCCAGCGGCTGCCGCCCTGCGTACCCAGCACGGCCCACAGCACCAATAGCAGCACGGCGAGCACAGCCGCGATGGCCAGCCCGGCTATTTTCAAACCACGTATCACAGCTCAGGCCCCATCGAAAAGTGCAAACGAATACCGCCCGGATCTTCCAGCGCATGCGCCAGGTCGAGGCGAATCGGCCCCACCGGGGAGACCCAGCGTACACCGACGCCGACACCGGTTTTAAGGCTGGGCATGTCAAGGTTATTGAAGGAGTTACCCTGGTCGATAAACGTCGCGATGCGCCATTTTTCGGCGATTGAATATTGGTACTCGGCGCTCAGCGCAACCATGTAACGCCCACCGATGCGGTCACCGCGGTCGTTCTCTGGCGACAGGGTCTGATACTCGTAACCGCGCACACTTTGGTCACCACCGGCAAAGAAGCGCAGTGACGGCGGCACGGACTGGTAACCATTGGTGGCGCTGCCGCCGAACTGTGCACGGCCCAGAAAACGGTGGTTATCCCACAACGTGGTCAAGCCCTTGATAGTGGCCGTGCCGTAAATCAGGTTGGTGTCGGAGCCGAGGCCTTCCTTGGCGACCTTGGCGTCGAACATCAGGCGATAGCCATTGTGCGGGTCGATGCGGTTGTCACTGCGCAGGTAGGAATAATTGATCCCCGGCATCACCAGGTTACTCAGGCCTGAGTCATTGCCCAGCCGATACTCTTCGCGCTGGTATTTGAGCGAGATCACCCGCGTCCAACCGCTGGGCAATTTGCTGTGCCATTCCGGCCCGAGAGTGAGCAATTTACTCAGCGCGTCAGTATTGGCGATTTCTTCATTCTGGTAGCCGCCGGCGAAGCGCAGTTTATCGGTGAGCGGTGGGTCCAGCGGCACGTCGTACCACAGGCCAACGTTCTGTCGCGGCGCCGAGAGTTCGGCTTCCCAGCCATAACTGTGGCCTTGTGGGTTGACCCAGTGGCGGGTCCAGTTGGCTTTGCCGCGCGGGCCAACGTCGGTCGAATAACCGAGGCCCAGGCCCATGGTGCGTGGCTTGCGGGTTTCGAGTTGCACGGCCACCGGAATCACATCGTTGGCCGCAGCGGCGGGGGCGGCGTCTACGCGTACGCCCTCGAAAAAGCCGCTGGTTTGCAGGTTTTGATTGAGTTCGGCGATCAATTCGGAATCGTAGGGCGTGCCACTTTTGAACGGCACCATGCGTTGCAGCAGGTCTTCGTCAAACGGCGTGTCGCCGGTAAAGCTGACCTTGCCCATGGTGTAGCGTGCGCCGCTGTCGTAAACAAGTTCGATGTCGGCAACGCCGGCTTGCGGGTCAACTGAAAGCTTCTGGCGGGTAAAGCGCCCATTGAAAAAGCCGTAACGCGAGGCCTGGTTCTGAATCAGACGCTTGGCGTCTTCGTAACGGCCATGGTTGAGCACGGCGCCGGAGACAAGGTCGTCGCTGGCAGGCAGGCGAAAAGCCTTGAGGCTCGCGGCCTGGCCGTCGACCCGAATGGTCACGTTGCGCAAATGCACCGGCTCGCCGGGATCGATGGTCAGGATCAGGCGCGGGTTCTTGCCGCCCTTGACCTCACTGGCGATTTGCGGCTGATAGAAACCCAAGGCCTGCGCCGCCTTGCGCGCCTGCTCTTCGGCGCCACGGCTGAAGCGCAGCAGGGCTTCTTCATCGCGATCGCCTACCCCGCCGATATAGCCTTCAATGTTGGCTTTCAACGCGTCGTTTGAAGGCTTGATGCGCACGTCCAATTCGCTTTGCGCCAATGCGCCGCAGCTTGTGAACAGCAGAATCAAGCCGCTGGTAAATCTTCCTGGAAACTTCATAGGCGCGAATGCTACACGAGCTGGAGAGAAACTTAGAACTCAGACAATTCTGAAAAATTCAGCGCTAAGCTTTTGCAGCCGGTAATACCTGAGGATTGGGATGGAAAAACACATGCTCCAGGATAGGTCCTACAGCAACTTCGCCGATTTCCTCATAGCCCTGGCGTTTGCAGAAGTCCAGGTAGCGTGAATTACCGGTATCGAGCACTACACCGGATGAGTGCGGGTCTTCGGCGCACCAATTGTGCACGGCGGTGAGTAGCTGCTCGCCATAGTGTTCGCCCTGAAATTGCGGATGAATACCCAACAGCGGCAGCCTGTGCACCGACGCGTCAGGCACGCATGCCAGCACCGCGTGGTGGTAGTCCAGATAACGCCGCGTGCCGCGTACGCCGGTGCTCAGCCACATGCGGATTTGCCAGGCCCAACTCTCGGTAATGCCCAGGCGACGCTGCGGTGGCGCGATTAAAGCGATGCCGATCAGGCGATCATTGACGAACAAGCCGATGGCGGGCAGTTTTTGAAAAAAGTGCTGCTTGACCAGTTCGCGCACGGTAGCGCGTACGCGTTGCTCGTAACCCGGGTGTTCGGCTTCAAAGAGGTAGGCGAAGGTCGGATCATGCCGGTAGGCCTGGTACAGCAGTGAGCGCGCCTCGCGGGAATAGCCGCTGTTAAGCAGGCGAATTTCGGCAACGGCAGTCGAAGTCTCAGGCATACAATCAATCTCTTTGGGCGCCACTCAAAAGATGGCGTTCTCATGGGTACGAACTTGTACGGCGCAAGTCGTTCCCAGACATTAGCAGTGCATCCCGTCTGCCGCCATGCTGGCCCCCGTTTGACTTGTCGGCTAGCATCGACGTTTTGCCAGACTGGACTGCCGACCATGAAAATCGTCTCCTTCAATATCAACGGGCTGCGCGCCCGCCCCCATCAGCTGGCGGCGCTGATTGAAAAACATCAACCGGACGTGATCGGCCTGCAGGAAACCAAGGTTCACGATGACCAGTTCCCGTTGGCCGACGTGCAAGCGCTGGGTTATCACGTGTATTACCACGGGCAAAAAGGCCACTACGGCGTGGCCATGCTTTCGCGCAGAGAAGCGCTGAGCGTGCACAAAGGTTTTGCCAGCGATGCAGAAGACGCCCAGCGCCGCTTTATCTGGGGCACCTTCGCCGATGAGCACGGTAACCCGGTGACGGTGATGAACGGCTATTTCCCTCAAGGCGAAAGCCGCGACCACCCCACCAAGTTCCCGGCCAAGCAACGCTTTTACGAAGATTTGCAGCAATTGCTGGAAAGCCAGTTCAGCAATGACCAACCGTTGGTGGTGATGGGCGACGTGAATATTTCGCCGGAAGACATCGACATCGGCATCGGCGCCGACAACGCCAAGCGCTGGCTGAAAACCGGCAAGTGCAGTTTTTTGCCGGAAGAACGCGAGTGGATGGCGCGCCTGAAAAACTGGGGCCTGGTGGACAGCTTCCGCCACCTCAACCCGCAGGTGAGCGACCGCTTCAGTTGGTTCGACTACCGCAGCCGTGGTTTTGAGGACGAGCCCAAGCGCGGGCTGCGGATTGACGTGATCCTGGCGTCCAACGGCTTGCTGCCGAGGGTCAAGGACGCGGGCGTGGATTACGATTTGCGCGGTTTGGAGAAGCCGTCTGACCATGCGCCGATCTGGCTGGAATTGAGCTGACCATCGAGTTGGGTGTGTAGCTTTTTGGTTATTTGGTGCCGGCGAGCCGCCGCGCTTTTGTGGGAGCGGGCTTGCTCGCGATGCAGGCACCTCGGACCATCAGTTCACACGCGTCGATGCCATCGGGAGCAAGCCCCCTCCCACAGTTGGCAGCACTGC
>NZ_VUAZ01000227.1 GCF_009296165.1 Pseudomonas kitaguniensis
ACGCTCGAAACTGCCCGCCACCGCCGCCGTCAATTGCGGGTCCAGCGCTTCCAGGTTGGCTTCCAGATTGAAGCGCAAATTCCAGTGATCGAAATTGCACGAACCGACGCTGACCCAGTCATCCACCAGCACCATTTTCAGGTGCAGGAAACACGGCTGGTATTCAAAAATCTGCACGCCCGCCCGTAACAAACGCGGGTAGTAACGGTGCCCGGCGTAGCGCACCGACGGGTGATCGGTGCGCGGGCCAGTGAGCAACAAACGCACATCCACACCGCGCCCGGCGGCACGGCGCAAGGCACGGCGCACGCTCCAGGTCGGCAGAAAATACGGCGTAGCCAGCCAGATACGTTGCTGGCCGCTGTTCAAGGCGCGGATCAGCGATTGCAAAATATCGCGGTGCTGACGCGCGTCGGCATACGCGACGCGGCCCAGGCCCGGCCCGGTCGCCGGCACCTTGGGCAGGCGCGGCAAGCCGAAATGCGTGGCGGGCTTCCACTCCCGGCGCGCCGCATTGGCGTGCCATTGGCGGTCGAACAGCGCCTGCCAATCGAGTACCAGCGGGCCGCTGATTTGCACCATCACCTCATGCCAGTCGGCGGTGTCTTGCCCCGGCGTCCAGAATTCATCGGTAACGCCGGTGCCGCCCACCACTGCGATGCTCTGGTCAATCAGCAACAGCTTGCGATGGTCGCGGTACAGGTTGCGCATCCAACGCCGCCAGCTCAAGCGATTGTAGAACCGCAGCTCGACACCGGCATCGGTCAGGCGCTTACGCAAGCCAAGGGTAAAGGCCAGGCTGCCGTAATCATCAAACAGGCAGCGCACGCGCACGCCACGCTCGGCAGCTTGCACCAACGCCTGCACCATCGCGTCGGCACAGGCCCCGGCTTCCACCAGGTACAATTCCAGCTCGACTTGCTGCTGCGCGCCGGCAATGCCTGCGAACATCTGCGGGAAAAAATTCGGCCCGTCGATCAGCAACTCAAAGCGGTTGGCGTTACGCCACGGGAACACCGCGCCGCTCACGTCAACGCGCCGTAAAGATCAGCACCGCACCGACCGGCACCGACAAACTGATCGACTTGAGCCCCGCCGCCTTACGCAGCGCAGCAACGCCCGGCACCAGCTCGAAATCTTCGGCGTGCAGCACCACCGGCTCCAGGGTCACCACCTGAAAGCGCCGGTCGTCCAGGCGCGTGGCCAACAGTTCAGCGCTGTAGGTTTGGGTTTTGCCATGCAAGGTCACCGACAGCGGCAAGCGCAACTCCAACTGCGCGCCGGGGGCCAAATCGTTGATCGGTTGCAGGTTGATCTGCGCACTGATCAGCGCTTCGGGGAACGTCTTGATCTCGAACAGCTCATTGCGCATGCGCTCGTCACGCAGAGGAATGCCGCTGTTGACCGACTCCATCTCTACCTGCAACTGCGCAGCGCCCTTGCCGTCGACCTTGCCGTGCAGCACCAGGAAGCGATGGACTTCAGCGATTTCGGTGTTTTTGGTGGTGACGAACGACAAGCGCGAGGACTCGTTGTCCAGGTACCAGTCGGCGTGGGCAGGCAGCGCAGCGGCGGCCAGCAGGGCAAAAGCCAGGGGTTTGACATTGAACATAAGGACTCTGAGGCAAAAACCTGAGCGAACCTTAAGCGCAATATCACAAGCGGCGCAAATCCAATGTGGGAGGCCCCACTGCATCGTTGATGTAGCGCTGTCGCGCAGCAAACGGGCTCGGG
>NZ_VUAZ01000228.1 GCF_009296165.1 Pseudomonas kitaguniensis
GCGACGGAACAATCAACCCGACCAGGTAGCGTGGGTTGCGGCGCCTGATTGTCAGGCCAACACTGGCGACCGCCAACCCCACGCCCACCACGCGTTCGGCGGTGACCAACAGCGATAGCGGATTATTGGTTTCAGTGTCGAAAAATATGCCGCGATAACGGAAGTAGTCGCTGAAAATTTCCCGTTCATTCAAGGCCGCGTTCATAAACCAGGCGCGCGAGTCGTGCACGTGTTCATCAAACATCTGAATGATCGGGTAGACCTTGTCGTTTAACGATTTGCCGTCTGCGCCGAACAGGTTGGCGTAGTTCATCTCGCCGGCCTCGCGCAGGTCGGCATAGTGCTGGGCTTCGTCTTGCGCGTTGGTCATGTACACAAGGCCACCGACCAAGGTGTTGGCAAGCGTGCCAAGGCTGAACAGTTCACCGGCGGGCCAAGTCCACTCCGGCACATAGTCACGCCGAAAATCGGCCATGGCGTTGAGCAACTGGCGACAATCCAGGTTCGGTTCATACACCTTGCTGGTGTTAAACGCGCTTGAGGAGCGGGCGCCGGTGCGACGTTCGTAGTTCAACTTGATCAGCTGATTATCGTGTTGCGTGGCCAACTGACGTTCAGACCAGACCGGCGCCGGGGTGCCGGCCCGGTTGGCGGCATCTTCCTCAAGTTGCAGGCTGTGTAAGGCTTTCAAAGGCGGCGACTTCCTCTGGCGTCATGTCTGCCGCTGGGCCGTTTTTC
>NZ_VUAZ01000229.1 GCF_009296165.1 Pseudomonas kitaguniensis
GTACATCGATCATGCTCAGACGTACGTAGCTGTACATCGATCATCGACGCGGTCCTGTGGCCAATTGGTAGGACAGGTGCTGGATCGCACCCGTCGCAGCGAGCGTTATATCGCCGGGCGCGAACTGAACGCCGCCGACGATTTACCGCAAATTGCTGTGAATCGAATCTGAGAGAGGATCTCTATGCCATTGCGCCTCGCGCTGCTTTTGCTTGTTACCGGCCTAACGGCCGGTTGTGTTTCATCGGGCCATGACAGCCCGTTGCATACCGGTAAAGGCCGTGACGAGGCGCGAGTTGCGTATGTGCAACTGGGGCTTGGCTACCTGCACAAAGGCATGAGCGAGCAGGCCAAGGTGCCGCTGAAAAAAGCGCTTGAGCTGGACGGCGATGATGCCGACGCAAATGCGGCACTGGCCCTGGTGTTCCAGGCTCAGGCCGAGCCTGCGCTGGCCGATCAATATTTCCACAAGGCCCTGGCCGCACGTCCTGCCGACGCTCGGCTGCTGAATAACTACGGCAGCTTCCTGTTCGAGCAGAAACGTTATGACCAGGCGTCCGGTTATTTCCAGCAAGCCTCGGCCGACACGCTTTACCCTCAACGTTCACGGGTGTTCGAGAACCTTGGTGTGACCTCGATGCGCCTCGGCCAGCGCGACAGCGCGCGCCAGCAT
>NZ_VUAZ01000023.1 GCF_009296165.1 Pseudomonas kitaguniensis
GGGCTTGCTCCCGATGGCGGGGATACAGCACAGCTACAGAATTGTGTATCCAGGCCGATAACCCTGAAATAAGTCCAAGCGTTGTATCAGGGAGGTTGCAGCATGTATCGTCGGTTAGCCGAAAAGCTGGGGAATGTCAGCGTCAAAACCAAGCTGGGCGTAGGCTTTGGCCTGGTTCTGATCCTCACGCTAATGATCACTTTCACCGGCTGGGCCGGGTTAGGCAATGTGACAAGTCGCGGTGACAAACTGGGCTATATCTCAAGCCTGACTGAACTGACCAAAGACCTGCGCCTGGCTCGCCTGGACTACGAAATGCGCCGGGGCGAACAAGGCCCCGCGGCCGTAAACGAATTGGTGGGCAAGCTTGAAAGCAGCCTCAAAACCGCCGACGACCTGATCGATCAACCAGTCGACAACTTGCTGGTCGACCAACAACTGGTCGCGATTGAACAATACAAAGCCGCGTTCAGCGAGATGGTCCAGGCTGGCGCCAACCGTGAAAACGCCCGCAGCAAGCTGGGCGATACCGCCGACAATGCAGTGCTCAAGGTCGGCGAAGTCGAAAAAGCCTTGCTGCAAGGTGACAGCGTCACCCAGTTCAACAACGTGGTCGACCTGAGCAAGCTGATTCAGCAGGCGCGTTTTCAAGTGCGCGGTTACACCTACAGCGGCAAACCTGAAGCGCAACAGCCGGCGCTGGATGCCATCGATAATGCCCTGAAAAAAATCATCGCGCTTGACGGCCAAGTGCCCGAGCAATACGCCACCAACTTGCAACAGGCCAGCGTTTCTCTACAAGCCTACCGTGCGGCCGTCAGCCAATTCGGCGACTCCCAGGTCGCCATCCTCGCGGCGACGAAAAAGATGGCTGAGCAAGGCGACATCCTGATTGATCGCAGCAAAAAACTTACCCTTTCGCAAACGCTCGTACGCGATGTCGATGTCGCGCACGCCAAGCAACTGCTGCTATTGGCAAGCGCACTGGCGCTGATCTTCGGCTTGGTGGCCGCCATGGCCATCACCCGTCAGATCACCCTGCCGCTGAACCAAACCCTGCTGGTCGCCGAACGCGTGGCCTCCGGCGATTTGAGCCACAACCTGACCTCCACACGCCAGGATGAACTGGGCCAGTTGCAACGCGCCATGCAAAGCATGACGGTGGGCCTGCGCGAGTTGATCGGCGGCATCAGCGACGGCGTTACCCAAATCGCCAGCGCCGCCGAACAGCTGTCAGCGGTAACCGAACAGACCAGCGCCGGGGTCAACAGCCAGAAGATCGAGACCGACCAGGTCGCCACCGCGATGAATGAAATGACCGCGACCGTGCAGGAGGTGGCGCGTAACGCCGAGGAGGCGTCCGAAGCCGCCGTGGCCGCAGACCAGCAAGCCCGCGAAGGCGACAAGGTGGTGGGTGAAGCCATCGCCCAGATCGAACGCCTGGCCACCGAAGTCGGCAACTCGACCGAAGCCATGGGCCACTTGCAGCGCGAAAGCGACAAGATCGGCAGCGTGCTCGACGTGATCAAGTCGGTCGCCCAGCAAACCAACTTGCTGGCGCTTAACGCGGCGATTGAAGCGGCGCGTGCCGGTGAAGCCGGACGTGGTTTTGCGGTGGTGGCTGACGAGGTGCGCAGCCTCGCCCAGCGCACCCAGAAGTCCACCGAAGAGATCGAAGAGTTGATCGTCGGCCTGCAAAGCGGCACCCACAAGGTGGCGACGATCATGGACAACAGCCGTGGCCTCACTGAAAGCAGCGTCGAATTAACCCGTCGCGCGGGTCAGGCGCTGACTAACATCACCCGCACGGTATCGGCCATCCAGGCGATGAACTCGCAGATCGCCACCGCCGCCGAGGAACAAACCGCCGTGGCCGAGGAGATCAACCGCAGCGTGTTGAACGTGCGTGATGTGTCTGAACAGACCTCTTCGGCCAGTGAAGAAACCGCCGCGTCCAGCGCAGAATTGGCGCGCCTGGGCATCTACTTGCAAACGCTTGTAGGCCGCTTTCGTATCTGATTAGCCCGTGCGGCGGCCAATCCAGGCCGCCGCACCGCGCAACTTGTGAAATTTCCTACGCAGTTATCAGCCCGCCATTGCCCCAAATCGAATTAGCGTTTCATCAGCAGCGCTCTCTCTGATTTGGAGGTTCACCATGTTTCGGCTGACCGGTTTTCTGGCCAACGCCAGCGTCCACCTCAAACTCGCCGTGGGTTTCGCCCAAGTGCTGATCTTGAGCTTCATGATCGCAGTGACAGGCTGGCACGCGTTAAACGCCGCGCTGTATCGCTCCAGCAGCCTGACGACTCTGGCGCAACTGGCCGTCGACGCCGAGGCCATGCGCGCCGAACGCCTCGTGTACCGTACCCTCACGGGCGCCGACAGCCTGAGCACTATGTCTGCGCAAATCAAAAAGATTGACGAGTATTTGGCTGAGCTTTCAGACCGATTGAAAGACCCGTCCGACCTGCAGAAACTTCAAGAATCGACGCGTCTGGTGGAGGGTTTCAAGGCGGCGCTGGTACTGCTGCCGCCACTGGTCGAGCAACGCGAGAGCATTCGCCCCACGCTCAAGCGCGCCGCGCTGCAAGCCAGCGATACGCTTGCAGAGTTCGCCAGCGACTTACCCGACCAACAAGACGAGGCGGCACTGGACGCGATCGAGCACCTGCGCCAAGCCATGGAACTGGCCGAGGATCGCGCCCAGAGCCCGGCATGGGCCGCAGAATCGCTGCCGGTTTATGTCGAGGCCGTCGACAAAGCGCTCGACGTTATGCAGGTGGCTCAAAACAAGGTCGCCACTCTACCGGTGGACGCGACAAAGCTGAAAACCGACCTGGCTAATTATCTCGAGCAATTGATCAAACTCAAGGAGGCCCAGCTCAACACCGAAACCGTGCAAAACCGCTTTGAACAACAGCTCAATGGATTGCGCGAGCAAAGCCACTTGCTCAGCCAGGGGCAGAACGCCAAACGTGACAGCGAGGCTGAAAACACCCGCACATTGTTGATCAGCGTGACAGCGGCCGCCTTGTTCCTGGGCGTGCTGGCCGCGTGGTGGATCGCACGGCAAATTGCCCTGCCGCTGCGAGAAGTGCTGACCGTCGCCCACCGTATCGCCGACGGCGACTTGAGCCATGACACTCAGGTGGATCGCCGTGATGAACTGGGCCAGTTGCAACACAGCATCGGGCAAATGACCCGCAACCTGCGCAGTTTGATCAGTGGTATCGGCGACAGCGCTCGGCAGATCAGCAGCGCGGCCGGGCAATTGTCAGCGGTCACCGAGCAGACCCGCGCTGGCATCAATAACCAAAAAGACGAGACCGACCAGGTTGCTACGGCCATGAATCAAATGCTCGCCACCGCCCAGGAAGTCGCCCGGCACGCCGAACAGGCATCGGTCGCGGCGAATGAGGCGGATCAACAAGCGAGCGTCGGCGACAAGGTGGTCGCGCAAGCCATTGAGCAGATAGGCCACCTGGCCCATGAAATGACGCGTTCCAGCCAAGCGATGATTGCGCTGCAGCATCAGAGCCAAAAGATCAGCGGCGTGCTGGACGTCATCAAATCCGTGTCCCAGCAGACCAACCTGCTAGCCCTGAACGCGGCCATCGAGGCAGCGCGGGCTGGCGCGGCAGGTGAAGGTTTTGCGGTGGTCGCCGATGAAGTACGCAACCTCGCGCGGCGCACGCAGGAAGCGGCCGAAGAAATCGAAGGGCTGATCGTCGGCTTGCACGCCGGCACCCAACAAGTGGCTGACATCATGGACGGTAGCCGCACCTTGACCGACGGCAGTGTCGACTTGAGCCGCAATGCAGGTGATGCATTGGCAGCGATTACCCGTACCGTGTCGATCATCCAGGAAATGAACCCGCAGATTGCCGCCGCCGCCGAGCAGCAAAGCGCGGTGGCCGAAGAGATCAATCGCAGCGTGTTGAAGGTACGGGATGTGTCGGAGCAAACCGCTGCCGCCAGTGAGGAAACGGCGGCGGCCAGCGTGCAATTGACGCGCCTGAGCGGTGACTTGCAGGCACTGGTTGGCAAGTTCAGGCTCTAGCGGCGAGCAAACTTCTGTGGCGAGCGGGCTTGCTCGCCACAGGGTTTACAGCACCTGGCGCAGGAAGGCTTGGGCTCTCGGGTCTTTGGGGGCGCCGAAAAACTCCGCCGGGGAGGCGTCTTCGAGCAACTTGCCATGATCAAAGAACAGCACGCGGTCCGCCACTTCGCGGGCGAAACCCATTTCGTGGGTGACGCAGACCATGGTCATGCCTTCCAGGGCCAGGGTCTTCATCACGTCGAGTACTTCGCCGACCATTTCCGGGTCGAGGGCCGAGGTGGGCTCGTCAAACAGCATCACCTTGGGTTCCATGGCCAACGCGCGGGCGATCGCCACGCGTTGTTGCTGACCACCGGACAGCCGCGAGGGAAACTCGTTGGCCTTTTGTGCAATACCGACCTTTTCCAACAACGCCAGCGCCTTGGCTTCCCGCTCTTTTTTGCCGCGCTTGCGCACGACTTTTTGCGCCAGGCAGAGGTTTTCCAGCACGGTCATGTGCGGGAACAAGTTGAAGTGCTGGAACACCATGCCGACTTCACGGCGGTAGGCGTTCACGTCGGTTTTCGGGTCGGCCAACTGCAGGCCGTCGATGCTGACCGAGCCTGCGTCGAATTCTTCCAAACCGTTAAGGCAGCGCAGAAAGGTGGATTTACCCGACCCCGATGGGCCGATCACCACCAGCACTTCACCCTTGGCGACGTGTGTGCTGACGTGGTCTACCGCGCGCACCACGTGGCCACGCGTGTCGAAGACTTTTACCAGGTCGCGAACTTCAATCACTTTGCGCAAGCCTCCGCTCAAGCCGGCTGGCCATTTTTGACAGCGGCAGGTTGATCAGCAGGTAAAGGCCTGCCACACAAAACAGGATTTCAAACGGCGAAAACGAGGTGGTGATCACTTCGCGGCCACTTTTGAGCAGTTCGGTAATCGCGATGACCGACACTAGGGACGTGTCTTTGACCAGGCTGATAAATTGCCCGGCCAGCGGCGGCAGCACGCGTTTGAACGCTTGTGGCAACACCACGTGACGCATCGACTGGCCGGCACTCAGGCCCAGTGAGCGTGCGGCCTCGTTCTGGCCTCGGGTGATGGACTGCACACCCGCGCGCACGATTTCCGCCACGTAGGCACCGGTGAACAGCGACAAGGCGGCGATCCCGGCGAACTCCCGCGACAGGTTAAGGACCGTGCCGATGAAGAAGTAAAAAATGAATATCTGCACCAATAGCGGCGTACCGCGCACCAGCTCGACGTAGATCGTCGACAGATCGCGCAAGGTCGGGTTGCTCGACAAACGGCACAACCCCGTCGCCAAGCCAATCGCCAAGCCCAACACGCCGGAGACCACCGACAGCCATAACGTGGTCCACAAACCCCACATCAGCGGCCCCAGCGCCCAATGCCGGGTAACCCCCACCACATCGCCTTCGGCCACGTCATCGCCACGCGCCACTTGCAGGCTGTTGCTGGCCACGCTCAGCGTTTGCTCTGCGCCGGCGTCGTTGCGCAGGGTGACTTCGGCGACGTCGCCTTTGCGCACCAACTCAATCACGGTGGAAATGTCGGCGGCGCGCTGGGACTCTTCAGCCTGGTAGGCGAAGTATTGCGGCACGCGGTTCCAGCGCCATTCGTAGGACATCAGCGAGGTGGCGTAGTACAACGCACCCGCCAGGCCAACCAACACAACCACGGTCAGCAGGTGCCAGGGCCACTGGGCTTTTTTCTGTTTCATTACTCAACATCCAAAAAGGGCGGGCGCTCACTCGCAGTAGCTTGAGCTTATTCCATGTCCTTGAGCCACTCGGCGCTCTTGAACCACTTGTCATGGATGCGATCGTAGGTGCCGTCGTTGCGAATCTGGTGCAGGAAGTTGTTGATGTAGTTGAGGCTGTCGTAATCGCCTTTCTTCAAGCCGAACGCCAACGGCTCAAACGTGAAGGGTTCGTCCAGAAACACCAGCTTGCCAAGGCCGACTTTTTTCTCGGCAACCACGTTGTACGGCGCGTCGTACACAAAGGCATCGGCCTTGCCGTTGACCACGTCGAGCACGCCTTCCTGCTCGTTGTCATAGCCATGGTACTTGGCTTTGGAGATCAGCTTTTTGGCGACCATTTCACCGGTGGTGCCGAGCTTGGAGGTCAGGCGATATTTCTCGTCATTGAGGTCTTTGTAGGACTTGATGGTGCCTTCAAGGTCTTTGCGAATCAGCAGGGTCTGGCCAACCACGATGAACGGTTCGCTGAAGTTCAGGCGCAGGTTGCGTTCCTGGGTCAGGGTCATGCCACTGCCGATCATGTCGAACTTGCCGGTCAGGAAGGCCGGGATGATGCCGTCATAACCGGTGGACACCAGCTCCAGCTTGACGCCCATCGACTTGGCCATGGCCTTGAGGATGTCGACTTCGAAGCCGATGATTTCACCGCGTTTGTCGGTCATTTCGAACGGCATGTAGGTGGGGTCCATGCCGACTTTCAAGGTGCCACGCTTGACCGCGTCATCGATGGCGCCAGCGTGGGCCGCCGTCGCGGCAACCAGCGCGGCAAGGCCGAGCATCAGCGTCGAAAGATACTTTTTCATCATCAAGTCCCCTGAACGATTCTTGTAAGGTCGGCGCGCAAAAGGGCTGCACCAATTCGGGGTGCGATGCTAACCCACTCGATGCCCGTCACAAAGGTTTCACGGGTAAATGTTAACGGCGCGTGTCGGAAAAGCCCCACAACGGTGCAGAACAGCGCAGGCGGCAGACGCATCAGCGCAAGGAATCGGTAATTGATTGATGTGTAAGTAGTTATGACGACCAGTCGATCTCCGCCATCCAGGCGGTGTCGTTAAACCATTTGTCGTGCAGGCGATCGTAGGTCCCGTCCTGTGCCACCTGGTTGAGGAAATGATTGATCCAGTTAAGGCTGTCGTAATCACCTTTTTTCAGGCCGAACGCCAGCGGTTCAAAGGTAAACGGCTGCTCAAGTGACAACAGCGCGCGGTTTTCCGGCCGGGTCATGGCGATCAGGTTGTACGGCGCATCGTTAACAAATGCATCCGCCTTGCCTTCCGCCACCTGCCGCACGGCCTCATCTGCGGTGGCGAAACTGCTCAACTGAGCCGTCCCGAGAAAGCGTTTGGCTGCGGCTTCCCCGGTGGTGCCCTCGGCGGCCGCGATCCGGTAGCCCGCATCGTCGAGGTCTTCGATACTGGAAATTTTGCCGGCAAGGCTGGGATGCAGCAGCACGGTTTGGCCGACCACGATAAAGGAGTCGCTGAAGTTCAGTTGCAGATTGCGCTCCTGCGTGACCGTCATGCCGCTGCCGATCAGGTCGAATTTTTTCTCGATCAACCCCGGCAGCAATTCGCTGTAGGGCACCGCGACCAGTTCAAGCTTGACGCCCAAGGCACGGCTCATCGCCTGCAGCAAATCGATCTCGAAGCCGACGATGCGCCCCTGCTTGTCGGTCATCTCAAAGGGCACATAGGTGGGCGTAGTGCCGACTTTCAGCACACCTCGTCGAACGGCGTCATCCAGCGCGCCGGCACTCAGCCAACCTGCATAACCCAATGCTACAAGGCCGATAAGCCATGCCGAACAATACCTTTTGATCATGAATACCCCCGTGGCGAATCAGTTTTCGGGGGGCGATGCTAACCCAGTCGCAGGCACGGCAATACGCTTCGAACAAAGGTCTTTTGTGTCGAAATAACAAGGGCTTGGTAATCAAGGGAAGAGGCGCAAAACGCTGTAGGACCAGCGCTTGAAACACCCCCGAGGTGAACCCTCGGGGGCGTCTGAATCAGGCCGGTTGGGCCTGCGATGACAGCGGTTGCAGCGGCAGCAAAGGCGCGTGCGGATCGGCCTTGACCGATGCGCGCCAAGCGTCGAGCCACTCAGCATGACCCTCGCTCCACACCTGTTCGTGCAGACGGGCGAGTGCCACCGGGTCGCTGAGCAACGCCACGCGCTCGCCGTTGTTGAGGCCGGCGGGGCCGACTTTCAACGCATGGCGAACACGCTCGATGCGCAGGAACTCGATGGGCTCCGCCTCACGGTGACGCGAGGTCGCCAGGGCGCAAGCCAACGCGTTCTGCTGCGGGTCGACCACCGAACGCACAAACCCGTCATGCAGGGCATGCCAGCGGTTCTCGTGGGTGTATTTCTCTGTCGAGAGCAAGGCTTGCGGCGGATTGTATTCCTCAGGAATCAGGAACAGGCTCTCGTCGCGGGACTTGAGACCGAGGTTAACCCGGCTGGAAATTACCGACACCGGGATCGACAGCATCAACGAACCGACGATCGGCACCAGCCACCACAGGAAGCTCGGGTTCAACCACACCACCAGCAGCGCCCAGAAGAAGCCGAGCAAGGTCTGCGTGCCGTGGCGCTTGATCGCTTCGCCCCATGGCGTGGAGTCGTCGTCACGCTGCGGCGAGTTCCAGGTCGCGGCCCAGCCGAGGAACGCGGCCAGTACGAAACGCGTGTGGAAGATCATCCGCACCGGTGCCAGCAGCATGGAGAAGAGCATCTCCAACAGCATCGACAGCGTTACCTTGAACTTGCCACCGAACTCTTTCGCGCCCTTGGCCCAGATCAGGATGATGCTCAGCAATTTGGGCAGGAACAGCAGCACGATGGTGGTGGAGAACAACGCCACCGCCTTGTCCGGGTGCCATTGTGGCCACAGCGGGTACAACTGGCGTGGGGCCATGAAGTACTGCGGTTCCATCAACGTGTTCACCGCCAGCAAGGCCGTGGACAACACCAGGAACAAGAACCACAACGGCGCCGACAGATAGGACATAACGCCGGTCAGGAACACCGCACGGTGCACCGGGTGCATGCCCTTGACCAGGAACAAGCGGAAGTTCATCAGGTTGCCGTGGCACCAGCGACGGTCACGCTTGAGTTCGTCCAACAGGTTCGGCGGCAGTTCTTCGTAGCTGCCCGGCAGGTCGTAGGCAATCCACACGCCCCAGCCGGCACGGCGCATCAGCGCGGCTTCAACGAAGTCGTGGGACAGAATCGAACCGGCAAACGCGCCCTTGCCCGGCAACGGCGCCAGGGCGCAGTGCTCGATAAACGGCTTCATGCGGATGATCGCGTTGTGGCCCCAGTAGTGGGATTCACCCAACTGCCAGAAGTGCAGGCCAGCGGTGAACAGCGGGCCGTAAACGCGGGTAGCAAACTGCTGCATGCGCGCATACAAGGTGTCCATGCCCGACGCCCGTGGCGCGGTCTGGATAATCCCCGCATCCGGGGTGGCTTCCATCAAGCGCACCAGGCTGGTCAAGCATTCGCCGCTCATTACGCTGTCGGCGTCGAGCACGACCATGTACTTGTATTCACCGCCCCAACGACGGCAGAAGTCGTCGAGGTTGCCGCTTTTACGTTTAACGCGACGACGACGGCGGCGATAGAAAATCTTGCCGAAACCACCGGCTTCGCGGCACACGTCGAGCCAGGCTTGCTGTTCGGCGATGCAGATGTCGGCGTCGTTGCTGTCGCTGAGTACGAAGAAATCGAAACGGTCGAGGTCGCCTGTGGCGGCCACCGACTCGAACGTGGCGCGCAAACCGGCAAATACCCGCGGCACGTCTTCGTTGCAGATCGGCATTACCAGTGCGGTGCGCGCTTCTTTGGGGATCGGCTCATCACCGGCACTTTTACCGGAAATACGGTATTTATCGTGCCCTGTGAGCAGCTCCAGGAAGCCCATCAGCGCAGTCCAGAAACCGGCCGACACCCAGCAGAACAAGATCCCGAACATGATCAGGATGCTGGTTTGCAACGCGTACGGCAGCACTTGAGTGGCGGTTTGCAGCAGCGTCTGGTTGCGGATCTCGTCGAAGTCGACCAGCGACCAGCCCTGGTACGGCATGATGCCTTTCATGTACCAGCCGGCGACGATGGTTTGGCCGAGCATCAGCACCAACAGGATGTAACGACGAATCGACCCCACGGTACGCCAGCGCGCGGCCGGCAATACACGTTCATCCTTCGGCGGAGCCGGCGGGTTGGTGCGACCGGTCATCCGGCGCCAACCGCGCACCAAAATGTTGGTGCGCCAAGGCTCTGGCACCACTTTAGTCCGACGGATCGGCGGCGTAGCCTTCAGGCAAACCCGGCCACTGGCGTCGAGCCCGAGCATTTCGGCTTCTTGCAGCTCTTCGGCGCTGTTGAGGGTCAGCCGACGGCCGACCGACGCTTGGGCAGCGTCGGTCGGGGCGTCGAAGGTTTTTGACGACAAACGTTCGTGCAGCTCACTGAAAGAGTTGCAGCCCGCCAGTTCGGCGCGCTGCTCTGCAGTCATCGGGAGGTGCGCCAGGTACTCGGACAAAGTCTCTGGCGTGGCTTGAGAATTACTCATCGGCAGGCAACTGATAGCTCCAGGTTTCGGTCAGGACGTGTTCTGTCTTGGCCGGCTCCGGGTTAGAGAGTGGCGTGGCCGGGGCAGCTTCTGGCTGCTTGGCGTCCTTATCTTCCTTGTCTTTCGCGTCTTTTGCGTCCTTCGCGTCTTTCTTGGCTTGCTTCTCGTGTTGCTTGGCCAAAACCTTGTCGGCCTTGAGCACTTGGGTCGAAACAGCCTCAGGTTCTGGCTCCGGGATGTCCTCGACCAGCGCCGCGCGCATTTCGGTCGGCTTGCCTGCGTCCTTGATTTTCATGCGCAGGGTCAAGCGCCAGCCTTTGGTGTGCTCGTTGTAACGCACGCTGTTTTCAACCACTTCGGCGTTGTCGCCAACACTTACTTGGGCGCGCACCGGGGCGTCTGCCGGCAGGTTCTTGAGGGACGGGCCTTCAAAGTCCACCAGGTACGCCACGCTGCCGTCCGGCTGACGGATCAGGTTGGATTGCTTCACATCACCGGTGGAACGCAGGGTCTGCTTGACCCACGCGCTGTCAGCCGGGTGCAGGGCTTTTTCGTCCATGGTCCAGTGCAGGCGGTAGCTGATGTCCAGCGGCTCGCCGACTTTTGGCAATTCGGCCGGGCTCCAGAACGCAACGATGTTGTCGTTGGTTTCATCGGCGGTCGGAATCTCTACCAGGTCAACGGAACCCTTGCCCCAATCACCTTCAGGCTCGATCCAGGCGCTTGGGCGCTTGTCGTAGTTGTCGTCGAGGTCTTCGTAGTGGCTAAAGTCGCGGCCACGTTGCAGCAGGCCGAACCCGCGCGGTTCTCGACGCTGAAGTTGCTGACCGACAGGTGTTTTGGATTGTTCAGTGGGCGCCAGATCCACTCGCCGTTACCGGCATGAATCGACAGGCCGCTGGAATCGTGCAGCTCACGACGGTAGTTGAGCACTTTCGACGGCTGGTTCGCGCCGAACAGGAACATGCTGGTCAACGGCGCAACGCCGAGTTTGGTGACCTTGTCGCGCAGGAACATCTGCGACTTGACGTCAACGATGGTGTCGGTGCCAGGGCGCAGCGTCAGGCGGTAGGCGCCGGTAGCGCGTGGCGAGTCCAGCAGAGCAAAGATCACCAGCTGTTTTTCACCCGGTTTTGGACGTTCGATCCAGAACTCGGTGAAACGCGGGAATTCTTCACCGGACGGCAACGCAGTGTCGATCGCCATGCCACGCGCGGACAGGCCATACGCCTGGCCTTTACCAACGACGCGGAAGTAGCTGGCGCCGAGCATGGTCATGATTTCGTCTTGTTTGTCGTCTTTGTTGATCGGGTACAGCACACGGAAACCGGCATAACCCAGTTGTTCGGTGGCTTTTGGATCAAATTTCACGTCGCCGAAATCGAAACGCGTCGGGTCGTACTTGATCTCATGCACGCTGTCGGCAGTCACTTCGTTGATTTTCACCGGCGTATCAAAGTGCATACCCTGGTGATAGAAGGACAGCTTGAACGGCGTGTTCTGATCGGCCCACTCGGCTTTTTCGTTACGGAAGCGAATTTTCTGATAATCGGCGAATTTCATTTCGCGAAATTCGTTCGGCAGATTGCTGCGCGGTGCTTCGTATTTTTGCCCGGCCAGCTCTTTAGCTTTGGCCGACACATCATCCAGACTGAATGCCCACAGTTGACCCGCGCCGAACAGGCAAAACAGGGCAGAGCCCGTTACCAGTGCGTTTCGTAACCGTTTGGCAGACAATTTTGGTGCATTACAGGGACTAACAATCACGAGCAACCCTCGCCGAAAACGAATCAAAAAACCAACGGCCAGCTATCTATATGCCAGGTTGGCGAGCATTGTTCCGACTCCCTTGGGTGAAAATGATTCCCCAATGAACGTCGGACAAGTCTCTACCTAAGTCAAAAATGGACCAAACAACGCTGATCCCCGTAGCGCGCGATTATCTAGTAGCCCGCGGTACAACGCATCAGGGACAACGAAGTATTTGTAGCGAAACCGTACGTTTTTAGGCATTAAAGTCGTTTTTAAACCATTCATGTCTGTATGAGGAATGTCACAGGGCCATCATTGACCAAATGCACCTGCATATCCGCGCCAAAACGCCCTGAAGCCACCTTGCCATGCAATTGTTGCGCTTGTAACAACAAGTGATCAAAAAGCGCTGCCCCGAGGGCTGGAGGCGCCGCCGTGGAGAAGCTCGGCCGCAACCCGCTTTTGGTATCCGCCGCCAGGGTGAACTGCGAGACCAGCAGCAAACCGCCACCGACATCCTTCAACGACAGGTTCATCTTGCCTTCGTCGTCGCTGAACACCCGATAGTTAAGCAGCTTGTGCAACAGTTTGTCGGCGCTCTCTTGCGTATCTAAAGGTTCGACGGCCACCAGCACCAGCAAACCCTGATCAATCGCCCCTACAATTTCCCCCGCGACTTCGACCCGGGCGCCACTCACCCGTTGCAACAGGCCCTTCATGCTTCTTCTGGTGGCAGATCAAGCAGGCGCCGTGCCATCTCGCCGGTTGCGCGCACCAATGCATCGGTAATGCCGGGCTCGGACGCGGCATGGCCGGCTTCGCGAATCACTTGCAACTCACTGTTGGGCCACGCCTGGTGCAGGTCCCAGGCATTGTCCAGCGTGCAAATCATATCGTAGCGGCCATGGATGATTACGCCAGGCAGATGGGCGATCTTGTGCATGTCGCGAATCAGCTGGTTGGGCTCCAGGAAGGAGTTGTTGGTGAAGTAATGGCATTCGATACGCGCGATGGACAGCGCACGCTGCGGCTCGGAAAACCGTTCAACGTGCTGCGGGCTCGGGCACAGGCCCAACATGCGCCCTTCCCAGCCGGACCAGGCTTTGGCCGCGTGCATTTGGGCAATCTGGTCGTTGCCGGTCAGGCGTTTGTGGTAAGCGGCGACCATGTCGTGGCGCTCATCGGCCGGGATTGGCGCGATGTAGTCCTGCCAGTAATCCGGAAACAGGCGGCTCGCGCCCTCCTGGTAGAACCAGCGAATATCCTGCGGGCGCGCCAGGAAAATGCCGCGCACGATCAGGCCGTGCACGCGCTCGGGGTGGGTTTGCGCGTAGGCCAGCGCCAGGGTCGAGCCCCAGGAGCCGCCGAACAGCACCCATTTATCGATACCCAAGTGTTCACGGATACGCTCAAGGTCTGCGACCAGGTCCCACGTGGTGTTGTTTTCGAGGCTGGCGCGAGGCGTGGAGCGACCGCAACCGCGTTGGTCGAAGGTGACGATTCGGTACAGGTTTGGATCGAAGTAGCAGCGGCTTTGGGCGTCGCAACCGGAGCCAGGGCCACCATGGATAAATACGACGGGCAAGCCTTCGGGGGAGCCGCTTTCATCGACGTACAGCGTGTGGGTGTCATCGACTGCCAGATCGTGGCGGGCATAGGGTTTGATCTGCGGGTACCAAGTCTGCATTGCGCGCTCCGTAGGGTGTCGGGTCCATCCCTGGGGGGACGTCGATTATTCTTGCCGTCCGGCATCATAAACCCGAATTGTGCAATGAGCATGTCCTTGAGCAATTAGACGTGTTTCAGCCCTGTGGCGAGCGGGCTGTTGCGGCAGGCTCGCCACAACAGCCCTCACTTCATGGCTTATCAGCCGTAGCGCTTGCGCCCCCACGCCAGAAGGCTTTGCAGCAACTGCTTGAGCACCACGCGTGTCGGCTCGGCCAGGTCGGTGCGATAACGGAACGGCTCGAACTCTTCCATATAAGTGCTTTGGCACAACTCCAGCTGCACCGCGTGAATAGCCTGCGCCGGGTTGCCGTAGTGCCGGGTGATATGCCCGCCCTTAAAGCGCCCGTTGAGCACGTGGGTGTACTGCGGATGAGTGGCGCAGATGGCTTCCAGCTGGCTGGCCAGTTCCGGGTCGCAGGCAGCGCCGTTGAAGGTACCGAGGTTGAAGTCCGGCAGCTTGCCGTCGAACAGGTGCGCGATCACCGAGCGAATCGAATGCGCGTCAAACAGCAGTGCGTAACCAAACTCGGCCTTGAGCCGTGCCAGCTCGTCTTGCAGGGTGCGGTGGTAGGGCACCCAAATTTTCTCAAGGTAAGTAGCGCGCTCCTCCTTGGACGGCTCCAGCCCCTCACGGAACAACGGCACGCCCTCGAACAAGGTTGCCGGATAAAGCCCGGTGGTGGCGCCGGCATACAAGGGTGTGTCGTCCGAGGGCCGGTTCAAGTCGATGACAAACCGCGAGTACTCGGCTGCCAACGTACTGGCACCCAGCGCCTCGGCAAAGTCGTACAGCGTGGGGATATGCCAGTCGGTGTCCGGCAGGCTTTGCGCCGCGTCGATCAACCCGGCCTCAACCGCAGGCGTCAGGCGCAACCCTGCATGCGGCATGCTGATCAGCAGCGGCACGCGGCCTTGTTTGAAGCTCAGAACCTTATCCACAACACTCCTCCTTAAACAGTCACGTCGACGCCGTGGCGCACCACGCGTTTATCCAACTCGCCGCCCAGCCAGTAGGCCAGATCAGCGGGGCGATCAATTTGCCAGGCGACAAAATCGGCGACTTTGCCGACTTCCAGCGAACCGTGCGTGTCGCCCATGCCCAACGCGCTGGCGGCGTGTTGCGTGGCACCGGCCAACGCCTCTTCCGGGGTCATGCGAAACAGCGTGCAGGCCATGTTCAGCATCAGCCGCACCGACAACGCCGGCGAGGTGCCGGGGTTAAGGTCGCTGGCGATGGCGATTTTCACGCCGTGTTTGCGCAGAGCGTCCATCGGCGGCAACCGGGTTTCGCGCAGGAAGTAAAACGCGCCGGGCAGCAGCACGGCGACGGTGCCGGACGCCGCCATGGCGATGGCGTCTGCTTCGGTCATGAATTCCAAATGGTCGGCGGACAACGCGTGGTAACGCGCGGCCAGGCTGGACCCGTGCAGCGACGAGAGTTGCTCGGCGTGCAACTTCACCGGCAGGCCAAGTTGCCGGGCGACTTTAAACACGCGTTCCACCTGCGCCGGGGAAAAGGCCAGGTATTCGCAAAAGGCGTCCACCGCGTCCACCAGCCCTTCTGCGGCGAGTGCCGGCAGCATCTCGTCGCAGATGTGATCGATGTAGTCGTCCGCGCGATCCTTGTACTCCGGCGGCAACGCGTGAGCCGCAAGGCAGGTGGCACGCACGCTGACCGGCAGCGCTTCGCCGAGGCGACGAATCACCCGCAGCAACTTGCGCTCGCTGGCAAGGTCGAGGCCATAGCCGGATTTGATCTCCACCGTGGTCACGCCATCGCGCAGCAAACTGCGCAAGCGTTTGTGGGCGCTGTCAAACAGCTGATCTTCGCTGGCTGCGCGGGTGGCGCGTACGGTGCTGGCGATGCCGCCACCCTGGGCGGCGATGTCGGCGTAGCTTGCGCCCTCAAGGCGCTGCTCGAATTCGCCGCTGCGATTGCCGCCAAACACCGTGTGGGTATGGCAGTCGATCAGCCCCGGGGTGACCCATGCGCCTTGCAGGTCATGCACCTGCGCATAATCTGCGGCCGGCAGTTCGCTGCGCGGGCCGATCCATGCGATCAGCGAACCGTGCGTGACCAGCGCGGCGTCTTCGATGATCGAATACTTGCCGTCGGCCATGGTTGCGATGTGGCAGTGTTGCCAGAGCGTTTTCATCAACGCCTCCCTGAATTATCGATGAGACAAAGCCTTGCGGGCTCAGAGGCTCGGCAGCAGTTGCGCAGGCACCAGCTCATTCAGGCAGCGGCTGGCGAGCAGCTCGGTGGCGGCGATGATGTCGGGGGCGAAGAACCGGTCCTTGTCGTAGAACGCGACTTTGTCGCGCAGAATTTCGCGGGCTTTTTCCAGCGTCGGCGAGGTTTTCAAACCGTTGCGCAGGTCCAGGCCCTGGCATGCCGCCAGCCATTCCACCGCCAACACACCACGGGTGTTCTCGGCCATTTCCCACAGACGTTTGCCCGCAGCGGGCGCCATCGACACGTGGTCTTCCTGGTTAGCCGAGGTTGGCAGGCTGTCGACGCTGTGCGGATGCGCCAGTGCTTTGTTTTCGCTGGCAAGCGCCGCAGCGGTGACTTGGGCGATCATGAAACCGGAGTTCACGCCGCCATTGCCTACCAGAAACGGCGGCAGTTGCGACATGTGCTTGTCCATCATCAGCGAGATACGCCGCTCACTCAGCGAGCCGATTTCGGCGATGGCCAACGCCATGTTATCGGCGGCCATGGCCACCGGCTCAGCGTGGAAGTTGCCGCCGGAAATCACGTCACCTTCGGCAGCAAACACCAGCGGGTTATCCGACACAGCGTTGGCTTCCACCACCAGCACCTCGGCGGCCTGGCGGAACTGGGTCAGGCAGGCGCCCATGACTTGCGGCTGGCAACGCAGCGAGTACGGGTCTTGCACCTTGTCGCAGTTCTGGTGCGACTGCGACACCTGGCTGCTTTCACCCAGCAGCGCGCGATACGCCGCCGCCGAGTCGATCTGCCCACGCTGGCCACGCGCCGCGTGAATACGCGCGTCGAACGGCGAGCGCGAGCCCAGCACAGCCTCGACGGTCAGGGCACCACAGGCGAGTGCGCCGGCGAATAAATCTTCACCTTCAAACAGGCCGCGCAACGCATAGGCGGTAGACACCTGGGTGCCGTTGAGCAGCGCCAGGCCTTCTTTGGCGGCGAGGGTCAACGGCGTCAGCCCGGCGACTTTCAGCGCCTCGGTCGCCTCCAGCCATTCGCCCTTGTAGCGCGCTTTGCCTTCGCCCAGCAGCACCAGCGACATGTGCGCCAGTGGCGCCAAATCGCCGGAGGCGCCGACCGAACCTTTCAGCGGAATGTGCGGGTACACCTCGGCATTGATCAGCGCGATCAGCGCGTCGATGACCTGCCGACGAATCCCCGAGAACCCACGGCTCAGGCTGTTGACCTTGAGCACCATGACCAGCCGCACCAGCGCGTCGCTGATCGGCTCGCCGACACCGGCGGCATGCGACAGCACCAGGGAACGCTGAAGGTTTTCAAGGTCGGCACTGGCGATGCGGGTCGAGGCCAGCAGGCCGAAACCGGTGTTGATGCCGTAGGCGGTGCGGTTCTCGGCGAGTATCTGCTCCACGCAGGCCACACTGGCGTCGATCTGCGCCGTGGCGCTGTCATCCAGGCTGAGGGTTACCGGCTGCTGGTAGATGGCCCGCAGTTGGGCAAGGCTCAGTTGGCCTGGAATCAGGTTTAGCGCAGTCACATTCATGCTCCTTGAAAATTATTGTTCAACGCAAATGGGGTAAAGCGGTGTCTTTAAGCAGCTTGGCGGCGCTCGCAATATCCGGCGCCAGCCAACGGTCTTGCGCGTAAGCCGGTACGACCTCACGCAACAAACGCCAGGCCTTGTCGGTGCCCGCGCCGAAACGCTGGCCCTTGAGAAACTCGAACGCCTGGGCCGCCAGCAAGTACTCGATGGCAAGAATTTGGGTGACATTGGCCAACAGCTGATGCAGCTTGAGCGCGGCGTTGGTGCCCATGCTCAGGTGGTCTTCCTGCAGGCCCGAGGTGACGAAGTTGTCGAGCACCGCCGGTTGCGCCAACTGGCGGTTTTGCCCGCACAAGGACGCGGCGACGTACTGCACGATCATCATCCCGGAGTTAACCCCGGGGTCGCTGACCAGAAAGGCCGGCAAGCCGCTGACGTGCGGGTTGATCAGGCGGTCGAGGCGGCGTTCGGCCACCGAGCCGATTTCGGCCATGGCGATGGCCATAAGGTCGGCGGCCAGCGCCACAGACTGCCCGTGCGGGTTGGCCTGTGAAACCACGCGGTAGTTGTGCGGCGTGCCGAGTACCAGCGGGTTGTCGGTGGCGCTGTTGAGTTCGGTCTCGACCTGGCGAGTCGCGTGTTGTATTTGGTCACGCGCTGCGCCGTGAATCTGCGGGATCGAGCGAATGCTCAAGGCATCCTGGGTACGCAGGCCTTTGCTGCTGGCGATCACCTCACTGCCGTCGAGCAAGGCACGCAGGTTGCTGCCGACGAGCTGCATGCCTGGATGGCGTTTGAGGGCGATGATTTCTTCGTCAAACGCGTCGATCTGCCCGCGCTGCGCTTCAAAACTCATGGCGCCGATCACGTCGGCCCATTGCAACAAATGCTGCGCGTCAGCCAGGGCCAGGCAGCTCAGGCCGGTCATGCATGGCGTGCCGTTGACCAGGCACAGGCCGTCTTTGGCGCCGAGCACCACCGGCTGCAAACCCTCGGCGTTCAGGGCGTGTTGTGCGCTGACGATTTGGCCGCGATAGCTCACCGTGCCAACACCGAGCAAGGCCACGCCCACGTGGGCCATGTGGGTCAAATAACCCACCGAACCCTGCGACGGCACCTGCGGCGTGATGCCGTGGTTGAGCAGCGCGAGCAACGCCTGCACCACCTGCGGGTGCAGGCCGGATTTGCCGTGGCTGTAATTGATAATTGCGGCGCAAATGATCGCGCGGGTTTGCTCGTCGCTGAGCGCCGGCCCGACGCCACAGGCGTGGCTCAGCAAAGTGTTGCGCGACAACTGGCTGAGTTGCTCGCCCTTAAGCGACACATTGCACAGCGCGCCCAGCCCGGTGTTGACGCCATACGCACGTTCGCCGCTGGCGACGATGCGCTGCACGATGGCTTGGGCGTTGTCGATGCGCGCCCAGGCCTGGCCCGAGAGTTCGAGTACGGCGCCAAAGCGTGCGACGGCGACCACGTCCTGCCAACGCAGCGGGCCGTCGGCGATGATGATTTTTGCTGCCTGTGACATCTTTGTACCTTCTTCAATTCTTGTGCAGCTTCACTGGCCTCTTCGGGAGCAAGTCGAAGCGTCGAACCGCCCCTCCCACAGGGGAAATGCATTCCAAATGTGGGAGCGGGCTTGCTCGCGAAAGGGCCAGCAGCCGCACCACACCTTTCGGATCAGACCACCGCCGCGCGCCGCTGAACAAACCGGTCCACATACTCATCCGCCGGCGAATGCAAAATCTCGCGCGGCGTGCCGACCTGGATCAGCTTGCCGTCCTTGAGGATCGCAATGCGGTTGCCGATGCGCACAGCCTCGTCGAGGTCGTGGGTGATGAACACGATGGTTTTGTGCAGGGTCTTTTGCAGCGCCAGCAATTGGTCCTGCATCTCGGCGCGGATCAGCGGGTCGAGGGCGCTGAAGGCTTCGTCCATCAGGATGATGTCGGTGTCGGCTGCCAAGGCGCGGGCCAGGCCGACACGTTGGCGCATGCCACCGGACAACTGATGCGGGTATTTGTTTTCGTAGCCCTTCAGGCCCACCGTTTCGACCCAGTGCAGGGCGCGTTCGGCGCACACCTGCTTGGTTTCGCCGCGCACTTTGAGGCCGTAGGCAACGTTGTCGAGCACGCTCTTGTGCGGCAACAAGCCAAAACTCTGGAACACCATGCTGATCTTGTGCCGACGAAATTGGCGCAGGGCGTCCATGTCGAGTTGCAGGATGTCTTCGCCGTCCACCAGGATCGCGCCACTGGTAGGGTCGATCAGGCGGTTGAAGTGGCGCACCAGCGTGGACTTACCCGAGCCCGACAGGCCCATGATCACAAAAATCTCGCCGGTAGCGATGCTCAGCGACAAGTCGTTCACGCCCACCACGCAACCGGTTTCGGCCAGCACCTGGTCTTTGCTCTTGCCCTGACCAATCAGCGCCAGGGCTTCTTTGGAGCGGTTACCGAAAATCTTGAAGACGTTTTTAACTTCAATTTTGCTGACGCTAGTCATTTGCTCGCCTCGTGCCGTGGACGACCATAGGCCTGGGTAATGCGGTCGATGACCACTGCAAGAATCACGATCGCCAGCCCGGCTTCCAGGCCTCGGCCGACGTTGAGGGTCTGAATGCCCACCAGTACATCTTCACCCAAGCCACGCGCGCCGATCATCGAGGCGATCACCACCATAGACAGCGCCATCATGGTGGTCTGGTTGATACCGGCCATGATGCTTGGCAGTGCCAGCGGCAGTTGCACGCCGAACAGTTGCTGCCAGCGGTTGGCACCGAACGCGTTGATGGCTTCCATGACCTCGCCATCGACTTGGCGAATGCCCAAGTCGGTCAGGCGGATCAGCGGCGGCGCGGCGTAGATCACCGTGGCGAAAATCGCCGGCACCTTACCCAGGCCGAACAGCATCAACACCGGAATCAGGTACACAAAGCTCGGCATGGTTTGCATGATGTCGAGCAATGGCATCAACACCGAGCGTAGGCGATTGCTGCGCGCCGACAAAATGCCCAGCGGAATACCGATCAGCACCGAGATCACCGTGGCGACCATCATCAGCGCCAGGGTTTGCATCAGCTTGTCCCACAGGCCAACCGCGCCCACCAGGAACAGCAAACCGACAATCACCGCCGTGGTCAGCACCTTGCGGGTGGCGTGCCAGGCAATGCCGCCGACGATGGCCAACATCAGCCACCAGGGCGCCGCGCGCAACAACCCTTCCAGGTTGACGATGGCCCATAGCAGGGTGTCGGAGATGTGCCGGAACACATCACCGTAGTTAGTGACCAGTGAGTCGACCCAACCGTTGACCCAGTCGGCGATGGAAAACGTAAAACTCTCAGGAAACATAGCGTGCTCTCGATCCAGTGGGTTGTGGCTGGGCGCCCGCTCGCCTGTTAAGGCGTGCGGGCGCACTCAACCTACAAGGCCGCGTCGATTTTTTTGGCTGCGTCTTCACTCACCCAGGCGTGCCAGACTTCAGGATGTTCCTTGAGGAAAATTTTCGCCAGTTTCGGCGACTCAATTCGTTCCTTGGCCATGCGGCCCAAGTTCTGGTTCAGCAGGTCGATGGGCAGGTTGACCTTTTCCAGCACGGCGACCAGTTCAGGCGCTTGCTCGTGGAAGGCTTTCGACAGGCCAACCTTGATGCTCACGCTTTTATCCACGCCGGGTCTTTCTTCCAGCTTGACCAGGTCGACCTGGCCCATCAGCGGGGTTGGCGACCAGTAATAGAACAGAATCGGCTCGCCGCGCTTGTAGCTCGACAGCACTGCCGCATCCAGCGCCGGGCCGGTGCCTGGGCGGAAGTTAGTGTAGGTGCTTTCGAGGCCATAGCTTTTGAGCATTTCACTGTTGTCCAGCTCACAGGTCCAACCGGCCGGGCAGTTGTAGAAACGGCCCTTGGACGGTTCTTCCTGGTCCTTGAACACGGCGGCATATTTGGCCAGGTCGGCGATGCTTTTCAGGCCCGGCGCCTTGGCTTCGAGTTTGCGTTTGGCATCGCCTTCGATCACGTAACGCGGCACGTACCAACCTTCAATGGCGCCCACAATCGGCGCACCCACGCCGACGACTTTGCCGGCCTTCTCGGCCTTGTTCCAGACTTCGCTGCGGCCGACCCATTCTTCGGCGAACACCTGAATGTCATTGCTGCTCAGGGCGTTTTCCATGGTGATGGAATTGCCCGGCAGGCTGTCGGTTTTGCAGTCGTAGCCCTTTTCGAGGACGGTTTGCAGGATGTCGGTGAGCAAC
This sequence comes from Pseudomonas kitaguniensis, assembly GCF_009296165.1. GTDB lineage: Bacteria > Pseudomonadota > Gammaproteobacteria > Pseudomonadales > Pseudomonadaceae > Aquipseudomonas > Aquipseudomonas kitaguniensis. The sequence continues at coordinate 21,890 of NZ_VUAZ01000023.1, forward strand.
ATGCCGCTTTCCCAGTTCAGGCCTGCGAATTTCACCGGTTTACCGGATTCGCACCAGCCGGCCGCCTGCGCGCCAGCACTCGCCAACACGCTCACAGAGAACACTGTCGCCAGCAGGGTCTTAGTCATTTTCATTGTTGTGACGCTCCCAATCTTGAAATGGATTACGGCAGTCAGTAGGCGTCCTGCCCTGTCCACGTCCCATCAGGCTTGTGCAGCCAGCCCGTTATTTTTAGGGGTAGTTATGCGTGTAGCGCCCTGCTCTACCGGCAGAATCAGGTGTTCGGGGACTGCGCCGTGCCATTTTTTCGCACACAGGTAGTACAGGGCGGCGGGCAGCACCAGGCCGATGATCCAGGAAATATCCACATCACCCAGCGCGGCAACCAGCGGGCCGGTGTAGAACTTGGTGGAGATGAACGGCAATTGCACCAGCACACCAAACACGTAAACGCTGATACCGAGCGGGTTCCAGCGGCCGTAGCGACCGGTCGGATCGGCCAGTGCCGGTACGTCATAACGGTCGCGGGTGATGCAGTAGTAGTCCACCAGGTTGATCGCACTCCATGGCGTAAAAAACGCCAGCAGGAACAAGATGAAGGACTTGAATGCACCGAGGAACGAGTGCTGGCCGAGCAAGGCGATCAGGGTTGCAGCACCGACGATCACCAGCACGAACACCAGCCGCTGCAAGCGCGTCACCTCCAGGCGACCGCGAAAGCCACTGATGATGGTCGCAATGCACATGAAGCTGCCGTAGGAATTGAGCGTAGAAATAGTCACTTTGCCGAACGCGATGCTGAAGTACAGCAACGCAGCCGTCGCACCGGTGCCGCCCAACCCGACGATGTAGGCCACCTCGTGACCGGCGAACTGCCCGTTGGACATGGCGGCGGCAAACACGCCGAGGATCATCGCCACCTGTGCGCCAATCACCGAGCCCGCGCCAGCCGCCAGAAAGGTTTTCAGCGACGACGTGTTGCTCGGCAAGTAGCGTGAGTAGTCGGCCACGTAAGGGCCGAAAGCGATTTGCCAGGAGGCTGCGAGCGACACTGCGAGCAAAAAACTGCTCCAACTGAAGTGGCGGATTTGCAGGAGTGCACCCACGTCGGTCTGGCTGATCAGCCGACTGAACAGATAAACAAAGGCGATCACGCCAATGACGCTGGCGACACGGCCGATGAAATGGATCACCCGGTAGCCGAGCACCGTGACCAGCACAATGACACTGGCGAAGATCAGGATGCCAACGCTGTCGCTGACGCCAAACAACTGGCCCAGCGCCTGGCCGGAAAGCACCGCGCCGGTTGCGGTGAACCCCAGGTACATCAAACACACCAGCACAATCGGGATGGCCGCGCCATACACGCCGAACTGCACGCGGCTGGAAATCATCTGCGGCAGCCCGAGCTTTGGCCCTTGCGCCGCGTGCAACGCCATGACACCGCCGCCGAGCAATTGACCGATCAGCAGGCCGATCAACGACCAGAACACATCACCGCCCAACACCACGGCCAACGCCCCGGTGACGATGGCGGTGATCTGCAGGTTGGCACCCAGCCACAGGGTGAACTGGCTGAAGAGACGGCCGTGGCGTTCCGATTCCGGGATGTAGTCGATCGAACGTCGCTCGATCAACGGGGTGGTGCTTGCACGCGCGTCATTTGCAGCCATGGGTGTTCAACCTCTGATGGATTGTTTTCTGGGTGGCGCTGGCTTACTTGATCATCGGCAGGTTCAAGCCCTGCTCTTTGGCGCAGTCGATGGCGATCTGGTAACCGGCGTCTGCGTGGCGCATCACGCCGGTGGCCGGGTCGTTGTGCAGCACGCGGGCAATACGCTCGGCCGCCTCATCGGTGCCGTCGCACACAATCACCATGCCCGAATGCTGGGAGAAGCCCATGCCCACGCCGCCGCCGTGGTGCAGCGAAACCCAGGTCGCGCCGCTGGCGGTGTTGAGCAAGGCGTTAAGCAGTGGCCAATCGGACACGGCGTCGGAGCCGTCTTGCATGGATTCGGTTTCGCGGTTAGGGCTTGCAACCGAGCCGGAGTCGAGGTGGTCACGGCCGATGACGACCGGCGCCGACAACTCGCCGCTGCGTACCATTTCGTTGAACGCCAGGCCCAACTTGGCGCGCTGGCCGAGGCCAACCCAGCAGATACGCGCCGGCAGGCCCTGGAAGCTGATGCGCTCGCGGGCCATGTCCAGCCAGTTGTGCAGGTGGGCGTCGTCGGGGATCAGCTCTTTGACTTTGGCGTCGGTCTTGTAAATGTCCTGCGGGTCGCCCGACAGTGCGGCCCAGCGGAACGGGCCGATGCCACGGCAGAACAGCGGGCGGATGTACGCCGGCACAAAACCGGGGAAGTCGAAGGCGTTTTCGACGCCTTCTTCTTGCGCCATCTGGCGAATGTTGTTGCCGTAGTCGAAGGTCGGAATGCCCTGCTTTTGGAACTCAAGCATTGCTTTCACGTGCACGGCCATCGACTGTTTGGCGGCCTTGATCACGGCTGCTGGTTCGGTCTTGGCGCGGGCGCGGTATTCGTCCCACGTCCAGCCAGCCGGCAGGTAACCATTGAGCGGATCGTGGGCGCTGGTCTGGTCGGTGACCATGTCTGGGCGCACGCCGCGCTTGACCAGTTCCGGCAGAATTTCAGCCGCGTTGCCCAGCAGGGCGATGGAGATGGCCTTGCCTTCTTGGGTGTATTTGGCAATGCGCGCCAAGGCGTCGTCGAGGTCGGTGGCTTGCTCGTCGACATAACGGCTGGCCAGGCGGAAATCGATGCTGACCTGTTGGCATTCAATGTTCAGCGAGCAGGCGCCCGCCAGGGTAGCGGCCAACGGTTGCGCGCCGCCCATGCCGCCGAGCCCGGCGGTGAGTACCCAACGGCCCTTGAGGTTCGAATCGTAGTGCTGGCGCCCGGCTTCGACGAAGGTTTCATAGGTGCCCTGGACGATGCCTTGGCTGCCGATGTAGATCCAGCTGCCGGCGGTCATCTGGCCGTACATGGCCAGGCCCTTGGCGTCCAGTTCGTTGAAGTGTTCCCAACTGGCCCAGTGCGGCACCAGGTTGGAGTTGGCGATCAATACGCGCGGCGCATTGCTGTGGGTCTTGAACACGCCGACCGGCTTGCCGGATTGCACCAGCAGGGTTTCGTCGTCATTCAGGTGGGTAAGGCTCTCGACAATTTGGTCGTAGCACTCCCAGTTACGCGCTGCACGGCCGATACCGCCGTACACCACCAGTTCTTTCGGGTTCTCGGCCACTTGCGGGTCGAGGTTGTTCATCAGCATGCGCAGCGGTGCTTCAGTCAGCCAGCTTTTGGCGGTGAGCTTGTTACCGCGGGCTGCGCGGATTTCGACGTCACGGTATTTAGTAGGCTTAGCGGAAAAATCGGTCACAGCTGGACTCCTCGGCACGATGCGCGAACATGGAGGGTGCGAAAGGGAGTCTTACGCACACACCTTTACTTGTACATACAAGCATATGCAATCGAGCGGCCAACTTTCTGAGTGGGTTGTGGAGATTTTTTTGTGAGGCGTGCAAAAGCCTTGAAAATTAAGGCTTCGGGGCGGGATTAAATTTGTTTTGGGGGAGGTTTGCAGCGCAGGCTGGGTTGTGGCGACAGCGAGCGTTTGCGCCACGCTGGGGCGTTCGGTAACAAATTGGTGCACAGGGCTGGAAACAAAATTTTGTGACAATCACAGATCAACCGTGGGAGGGGGCTTGCTCCCGATGGGGGTGTGTCAGTGCCAGATGTACTGGCTGACACACCGCAATCGGGAGCAAGCCCCCTCCCACAGGTTTCCACAGTTTCCACAGTTTCCACAGTTTCCACAGTTTGCAGAGTTTGCAGAGTTTGCAGAGTTTGCAGAGCTTCCAGCGTTTTAACCGCGTGCAGTCAGTTCGATCAGGCAGCAGCGCCCGGTGACGGCGAGATCCAGCAGGCCAGTGTTACCGTCCACTTGCAGGCAATCGTGATGGCCGAGCTTTTGGTCGAGCACTTTCACCTCATCCGCCACGCTGAACACCAACACCGTCTGCGCGGTGCTGAAAAACCGCTGCACGCCGTCAATCCACTGCAGGCGCGCATGGTAGCGCTCAGGCGAATAAATCAGGTTGAAGTCGCGGATCGGCCCGGTGATCAAGCGGCACGACACTTCGCTCTCACCCTTGAACGCAAACGGCTGCAGCGTTAACAAGCCGCGCTGCTCCTCGCCGTCCACCGTCAGCACCATGCCGGCGCCTTTGATCACGGTGATCACGCGCTGGTAACCTTCGAAGGTCGAAAAGCCACCTGACTCGGCAATGTCGGCAATCGACAGGCGCCAGCCAAAACCCTCCAGGCCGGTGCCTGCGTCACGCGTGATTTCTTCGGTGCTGCCGCCGCCGTTTTTCCACGGCATGCGAATGTAATCGGCGCGCGCCAGACTTTCACTTCACTCATTTACTGAAACGCCCTTCCAGGCTATGACGGGAACCGGGGTGGATCAAACGCGCGGCGGTCACCGGCTGGCGACCCGACCAGGTGCGTCTGCGAATCAACAGGCACGGCTCGCTGGGCTCGATCTGCAACAGCTTGCACTCGGCGGCATCGGCGAGGATCGCTTCAACCACGTGCTCGCCTTCGGTCAGCGGCGCCACTTGGTTCAAATACGCGTAAGGGGTTTGCTGGGTGAAATCCTGCTGCAGGTATTCCGGCGCGACCAGTGCGTTGACGAACCGGTCTTCGATTTGCACCGGAATATCGTTTTCAAAATGCACGATCAGCGAGTGGAACACCCGCCCGCCTTCGCGCATTTCCAGGGCGACGGCGCGCTCGGAGCCGGCGGCCTCTTCGCCCAGGGTGATGACTTGGCAGGTGTGCCGATGGCCGCGGGAGGCGATCTCATCGGCAATGTTGTGCACTTCAAACAGCGCCGATTGGCTCTTGGGCTCGGCGACGAAAGTGCCGACGCCTTGCATGCGCACCAGCAACCCTTCGGCGGTGAGTTCACGCAGCGCGCGGTTGATGGTCATGCGGCTGAAGCCCAATTGGCTGACCAGTTCGCTCTCTGACGGTACGCGGTAATGCGGCGGCCAGTTGCCGTTGAGGATCTGCTGGCTGATCATTTGTTTGACGCGGGCGTACAAGGGCGCCGGACTTTCGTCCATGTGGGCAGCCAGCGAAGACTTGGCAGGCGGAGTCGGCACAGGGAATCCTTGCAGGGGGAAAAGATGCATAGATTGCCGGAGTTTACCGAGCAGGCAAACGTCTGTATATGTATATACAAATAAACACACGACCGGGGTGCCTTGATCATGTCCGCTTTCTTTGCCGAACGCGCGCTGCTGCCTAGTGGATGGGCCAACGATGTACGCTTTGAAGTCAGCGCCGATGGCCTGCTGACACACGTTGAGCCGAATGCCAGTGCAGAACACGCCGAACGGCTGAGAGGCCCGGTGTTGGCAGGTATGCCCAACCTGCATTCGCATGCATTCCAGCGTGCCATGGCCGGCTTGGCGGAAGTGGCAGGCAACCCGAATGACAGCTTCTGGACCTGGCGCGACTTGATGTACCGCATGGTCGGCAAGATCAGCCCGGACCAATTGCAGATCATCGCGCGGCAGCTTTACATCGAAATGCTCAAGGCCGGTTATACCTCCGTGGCTGAGTTTCACTACGTGCACCACGATGCCGGCGGCCAACCGTATGCCGACCGCGCCGAGCTGTCGCGGCAGATCAGCCAAGCGGCGGCGAGCAGCGGGATTGGCCTGACGCTGCTGCCAGTGCTGTACACCCACGCAGGCTTTGGTGGCCAGGCGCCGAACGAAGGCCAGCGACGCTTTATCAATAGCACCGAGGATTACCTCGACCTGCAAGCGCGCCTGAAACCGATTCTGGCCGCGCAACCGGCGCAGCAATCAGGCCTGTGTTTTCACTCGCTGCGCGCGGTCACGCCGCAGCAAATCCACGAAGTCCTGGCCGCCAGCGACAAGGCTTGCCCGGTGCATATTCATATTGCCGAGCAGCAAAAAGAAGTCGACGACTGCCTGGCCTGGAGCGGCAAACGCCCGCTGCAATGGCTGTATGACAACGTTGAAGTCGATGAGCGCTGGTGCCTGGTGCACGCCACTCACGCCGATGCGGACGAGGTTACGCGCATGGCCAACAGCCGCGCGATTGCCGGCTTGTGCCTGACCACTGAGGCCAACCTGGGCGACGGGATTTTCCCGGCGGTGGATTTTCTTGCCCAAGGCGGGCGCATGGGTATTGGCTCCGACAGCCATGTGTCGCTGAGTGTGGTGGAGGAATTGCGCTGGCTCGAATATGGCCAGCGCCTGCGCGATCAGCGGCGTAATCGCGTGTACCGCAGTGATCAGCCGATGGTCGGCCGCACGCTGTTCGATGCTGCACTGGACGGCGGCGCGCAGGCGCTGGGCCAGCCAATTGGCCGGCTGGAAGTGGGCAAGCGCGCAGACTGGTTGGTACTCGACGGCAACGACCCGTACCTGGCGACCGCGACTGAAGACGCAATTCTCAATCGCTGGCTATTTGCCGGTGGCGATCGGCAAGTGCGTGATGTACTGGTGAACGGCAAGTGGGTGGTGCGCGATGGGCATCATGCTGGCGAGGAAGAGAGCAGCCGCGCATTCACGCAAGTCTTGAGAGACCTGCTCGGCTAACAGGCGACACCTGACAAATGTGGGAGCTGGCTTGCCAGCTCCCACATTAGAACAATGGCCTTCTCGGGTTACTGCGAGGTTTTGGCCATCTGTTTGTCCGAGGTACGCCAGATCAATCGCGTGGTGTCATACCCTTGTTGGCGCGCCCTGCTCAGCAGGTCTTCGCGGGTGTCGGTACTCACCGTCGGGGTGCGCGACAAGATCCACATGTAGCGTCGGCTCGGGCTGCCGACGATGGCGGTTTTGTAGTCATCGCTGACGTACAGCACCCAGTAATCGCCCTTGGCAACACCCGGCAGCAGCGCGGTAAACCAGTTATTGAATTCGACCCAGAGCTTGTCGGTCTTGCCAGGCACTTGCGGCGTGGCCGTGCCTTTGGCTTCTTCCCACTTCCACTCGCTGGTGAGGCAGCGGTTGAACACCGACATATCGCCATCAGGCAGCAAGGTGTAGCGGGCTTCGGACTGCGCGCAGTTGCGCTGGAAGTACATCGGCAATCGCGCCAATTCGTACCAGGTGCCCTGGTAACGCTTGAGATTGACGTTGTTGGCTGTTTTGGGTTGCAGATCATCGCCAGAATGACTGGCGCAGCCCGCCAAAAACAGGCTGGCACAAAGGCATAAAACAAAACGCATCATTCTTCTTCTCCCGCAGGCTCGCGCCCCGGTTTACTTCAGGCCTTGCCCGGAAAACATCAGAACCTTGTCACCGGCATATTGAACGCTGATAAAGCTTTCTTTATCGCCCCAGGTGCAGCTGGACATGCCCAGCGCGCCGGAACAATCGGTTGGCGTGCCCAGCAACGACTCCACCTCAGCCTTGGCCATGCCCGCCGACAACTTCGCGTAATTTTCTTGGTTAACCTTGCTGCAAGCGGCCAAAAGCACGCAAAAAGTCAGCAGGGCGAGACGGCGTAATGACATGGAAAAACTCCTGGAGGGACAACGCAGCTGGGGTATCTGCCAGAAGCTTAGAAGGGAAAAGCGGGGTCTGGTTCCCGGTGCGCGAAAACAAAAAAGCCCCGCAAACGCTGAAACGTTTCGGGGCTCCTTGCCGTTCAAAACCTCACGTCTTGAACGTAGCGAGGGAGCAAGCTCCCTCACCGCACTTACTTTTTGTGGTAACCGGTCACACGCTCAACTTCTTCCTTGGAGCCCAGGAACACCGCTACGCGCTGGTGCAGGCCTTCAGGCTGGATGTCGAGGATGCGCTGGTGGCCGTCGGTGGACGCACCACCCGCCTGCTCAACCAGGAACGACATCGGGTTGGCTTCGTACATCAGGCGCAGTTTGCCGGGCTTGGCAGGCTCACGGCTGTCACGTGGGTACATGAACAGCCCGCCACGGGTCAGGATGCGGTGTACGTCGGCAACCATCGCGGCCACCCAGCGCATGTTGAAGTTCTTCTTCAACGGGCCTTCTTCGCCTTCCATCAACTCGTTCACGTAGCGCTTTACCGGTTCTTCCCAGTGGCGCTGGTTGGACATGTTGATCGCAAATTCCTGCGTGGAGGCAGGAATGGTGATGTCTTCGTGGGTCAGCACGAAGCTGCCCATTTCGCGGTCCAGGGTGAAACCTTTGACGCCATCGCCCAGGGTCAGCACCAGCATGGTTTGCGGGCCGTAGATCGCGTAACCGGCGGCAACTTGCTCGGTGCCTGGCTGCAAAAAGGCGTTTTCGTTGAGGGCTTCGTTTTGGCTCAGGTATTCGTTCGGGCAACGCAGTACCGAGAAGATCGTGCCGACCGGTGCGTTGATGTCGATGTTGGACGAGCCGTCCAGTGGGTCGAACACCAACAGGTAGGCGCCTTTCGGGTACTTGCCCGGGATCTGGTAGGCATTGTCCATTTCTTCGGACGCCATGCCGGCCAGGTGACCGCCCCATTCGTTGGCTTCAAGCAGGATCTCGTTAGAGATCACGTCGAGTTTCTTCTGCACTTCGCCTTGCACGTTTTCAGTGCCCATGCTGCCCAGGACACCGCCCAGCGCGCCTTTGGATACGGCGTGGCTGATTTCCTTGCAAGCACGCGCCACCACTTCGATAAGGAAGCGCAGATCGGCAGGCGTGTTGTTGCTGCGGGTCTGCTCGATCAAATAGCGACTCAGGGTAACGCGGGACATGGAAGGCTCCGGACGACAATGGGGGGCTTGAAAACCCGCGCAGTTTAGCGCGAGTCGAGGGTTATTTCCTCTAATCAGAGGAATTAACGCCAATAGAGTTCATGGCTTGCGCCTAAACAATGTGGGAGGGGGCTTGCGCCCGATGGCGGTGTGTCAGTCGACTTATTCGTCAACTGACAGACCGGCATCGGGAGCAAGCCCCCTCCCACAATTGCTACCGCTGGGTTTAGTCGAGGGCTTTCCAGATCTCCGTGGCGTACTCGCGGATGGTGCGGTCGGACGAGAACCAGCCCATGCGCGCGGTATTCAGCACAGCCGAACGCCACCACGCCTTGGAGTCATGCCAATGCGCCTCGACGCGCGCCTGGGCGTCCCAGTAGGCATCGAAGTCGGCACACACCAGGAAGCGGTCGTAATCGATCAGCCCGTCGATCAAGCCGACATAACGGCCTGGGTCATCCGGCGAGAACACCCCGCCACGGATCGCTTGCAGCACATCGTTCAAACGATGCGAAGCCGCGATGTCCGGCCCGGCGTTGAACTCACCGGCGTGCTTGCGGGCTTCGACTTGCTGCGCGCTGAGGCCGAAGATGAACATGTGATCGGCGCCTACGCGCTCGTGCATCTCCACGTTGGCGCCGTCCATGGTGCCGATGGTCAGCGCGCCGTTGAGGCCGAACTTCATGTTGCTGGTGCCCGAGGCTTCAAAGCCAGCGGTAGAGATCTGCTCCGAAAGGTCCGCCGCCGGAATAATGCTCTCCGCCAGGCTGACGTTGTAGTTGGGCAGGAACACCACTTTGAGCAAACCGCGCACGGTCGGGTCGTTATTGACGGTGCGCGCGATGTCGTTGGTCAACTTGATGATCAACTTGGCCTGGTGATAACTCGCGGCAGCCTTGCCCGCGAAGATCTTCACGCGGGGCACCCAATCAGTGCCCGGCTCGGCACGAATCGCCTGGTAGAGCGCCACGGTGTGCAGCAGGTTGAGCAACTGGCGTTTGTATTCGTGGATGCGCTTGACCTGTACATCGAACATCGCCGCCGGGTTAACCGAAATGCCCAGGCGCTCGTGGATGATCTCGGCCAGTGCGCGCTTGCTGTGCAGGCGCTGATCGGCGAAGGCTTTGCGGAAGGTTTGCTTCTCGGCGAAGGTTTCCAACTCCGTCAGGCGGGTTTCCATGGTGTCGAGAATATCCGGCCCCAACGCTTCGACCAGCATCGACGTCAGCTTCGGGTTGGCCTGGTACAGCCAGCGGCGGAAGGTGATGCCGTTGGTTTTGTTGTTGATGCGGTCCGGGTAGAGCTTGTGCAGTTCGGAGAACACCGTGTTGCGCATTAACTGGGTGTGCAAACCCGATACGCCATTCACGCTGTGCGAGCCGAGGAACGCCAGGTTGCCCATGCGCACGCGGCGGCCGTTGTCTTCTTCGATCAGCGACACGGCGCGCAGTACGTCGAAATCGTGAACGCCCTTGGCACGCAGCGAATCGATGTGCTGCGCGTTGATCAGGTAGATGATCTGCATGTGCCGCGGCAGCATGCGCTCCATCAAGCCGACCGGCCAGGTTTCCAGCGCCTCGGGCAGCAGCGTGTGGTTGGTGTACGAAAGCGTCTCGACGGTCACGTCCCACGCGGCTTCCCACGGAATATCGTGCAGGTCGACCAGTTGACGCATCAACTCGGCCACGGCAATCGATGGGTGCGTGTCGTTAAGCTGGATCGCGGCGTGCTCGCCCAGGCTCAGCACCGAGCCATGCATGTTCTTGTGGCGGCGCAGCAAGTCCTGGAGTGAGGCAGAGACGAAGAAATATTCCTGGCGCAGGCGCAATTCCTGCCCCGCCTCGGTGCTGTCGGCCGGGTACAGCACACGCGAGATGCTTTCTGCACGGGCCACTTCGGCGACGGCGCCCAAGTGGTCACCGGCGTTAAAGCGCTCCAGGTGCAGGTCTTCCACGGCGCGTGCACGCCACAGGCGCAGGGTGTTGACGCTGGCACCGCGCCAGCCGACTACTGGGGTGTCGTAGGCCACTGCGCGTACGGTTTCGTTCGGCGTCCACACCTGAATCATTTTGCCGGAGGCGTCCGGCAGGGTTTCGACGCTGCCGCCAAAGCCGATCGGGTAAATCACTTCGGCCCGTTCGAACTCCCATGGGTTACCAAAATCCAGCCAACGTTCGGTTTGTTCCTGCTGCCAGCCATCCACAATCGCCTGGCGGAACAGGCCGTGCTCATAGCGAATGCCATAACCGTGGCCGGCAATGCCCAAGGTCGACATGCTTTCCATAAAACATGCCGCCAAACGGCCCAGGCCACCGTTGCCGAGCGCCGCGTCGGGCTCCAGCAGGCGGATGCGCTCCAGGTCGACACCCAGCTCGGACAGCGCTTCGCGAGCGATCTCCAGCACGCCGAGGTTGCTCAGGCTGTCGTAGAGCAAACGGCCGATCAGAAATTCCAGGGAAAGGTAGTAAACCCGCTTCTGGCCTTTGCGATAGATCCGCCGTGTGTGGTCCATCCAGTGGTCGACCATCTGGTCGCGGGCGGCCAGTGCAATGGCTTCGAACCAGTCATGGTCGAAGGCGTGGTCGGGGTCTTTACCCACCGCGTAAGTGAGTTTGGTCAAGACAGCATCGCGAAATGCGGCTACCTCTGCTTCTCGTGCTAGCGGTTCCTGAGACATCGATGCGACCTCGGGCGAGATTGAAAGAGTTGCTAAAGCCTAGTCGGTCTGACAGACGGCAGGGGCTCTGGTTCGGCAGTTTTTTAACTCATTCACCGTTGTCGGAATTTGATGCAGGGGTCGTGCCTGATCGGCCGCCGCCTCAACCTTTGAGCTGAAACCTGTAAAATGTTGTTCAAAAAATCACCAATCCCGGTATGATCGCGCGCCCGGATACAGCCCCACCTTGGAACCCTGATGAAGCCTCAACTGATCGCCGCCGCGGAACTCGACCGTCTCGAGACATGGCAGAAATATTCCGCCCACATGTGCGGTGGCTGCGTGTCCAGCTGCTGCACGCTGCCGGTCGAAGTGAAGATCAAGGACCTGATCCGCATTGGCATCGTCGATGAATTCGAGCTCGGCGACCCGCCGAAGAACATCGCCAAGCGGTTGCAGAAAGAAGGCATCGTGGAGCGCTTCAATTCCAAATCCGAGATTTTTACCCTGCAGCGCATGAGCAACAACGATTGCCTGTACCTGGATCGTAAGACGCGCTTCTGCACTATTTATGACAAGCGCCCGGATACTTGCCGCAACCACCCGAAAATCGGCCCACGGCCAGGGTATTGTGCGTACAAGCCGAAAGAAGTGGTGCGCGAAACCAAGTTTCGGACGCTGGATAAGTTCTGATCTGGACTTTTTGGTGTTTTGACTGGCCTCTTCGCGAGCAAGCCCGCTCCCACATTTGAATGCATTCCAAAGTTGGAACTCGGTCAAATGTGGGAGGGGGCTTGCTCCCGATGAGGCCAGCACCGTCACCACTTAATCTGCAGGCATAAAAAAACGCCCCCGGCCTTTCGACCGGGGGCGTTTTTAAGCCTGAGCTAACTCAGTTCTTGGCTTTCTTGGCAGCGCGGGTACGCTCGCCTTCGTCCAGGATCTTCTTGCGCAGGCGGATCGACTTAGGCGTAACTTCGCACAGCTCGTCGTCCTGGATGAATTCCAGAGCTTGTTCCAGGGTGAACTTCACCGGTGGAACCAGAGCGATGGTTTCGTCTTTGCCCGAAGCACGCATGTTGTCGAGCTTCTTGCCTTTGGTTGGGTTAACGCCCATGTCGTTGTCGCGGCTGTTCAAGCCAACGATCTGACCGTTGTAGATCTCTTGACCGTGTTCAACGAACAGCTTGCCACGCGCCTGCAGGGTTTCCAGGGAGTAGGTCAGCGCCTTGCCGGTTTCTACCGATACCAGAACACCGTTTTGACGGCCGGACATGTCGCCGGACTTCATGGTGTCGTAGCGATCAAAGATCGAGGTCAGGATGCCGGCGCCGTTGGTCAGGGTCAGGAACTGGTTACGGAAACCGATCAGACCACGTGCAGGGATGTTGTATTCCAGACGCACACGGCCTTTGCCATCCGGCACCATGTTGGTCAGGTCGCCCTTACGCAGGCCCATCTCTTCCATGACCTTGCCCTGGGATTCTTCAGGGGTGTCGATGGTGACGTTTTCAAACGGTTCCTGCTTCACGCCGTCAACTTGACGGATGATCACTTCTGGACGACCAACGCCCATTTCGAAGCCTTCGCGACGCATGGTTTCGATCAGTACCGAGAGGTGCAGCTCACCACGGCCGGAAACCTTGAACTTGTCAGCCGAGTCGCCTTCTTCAACGCGCAGCGCAACGTTGTACAGCAGCTCTTTGTCCAGACGCTCACGGATGTTACGCGAGGTTACGAACTTGCCGTCTTTACCGCAGAAAGGCGAGTCGTTTACCTGGAAGGTCATCGAAACGGTTGGCTCGTCAACGGTCAACGGCTTCATCGCTTCAACGGTGTCCGGGTGGCACAGGGTGTCGGAGATGTTCAGCAGGTCGAAGCCGCTGATGCACACGATGTCGCCTGCAGCTGCTTCTTCAACGTCTACACGGTGCAGACCGTGGTGACCCATCAGCTTCAGGATACGACCGTTACGCTTCTTGCCATCAGCACCGATCGCTACAACCGGGGTGTTTGGCTTGATGCTGCCACGAGCGATACGGCCAACGCCGATAACACCCAGGAAGCTGTTGTAGTCGAGTGCCGAGATTTGCATCTGGAACGGGCCGTCACGGTCAACAGCCGGCGCAGGCACGTTGTCGACGATCGACTGGTACAGCGGGGTCATGTCGTCAGCCATGTCGTTGTGGTCCAGACCGGCAATACCGTTCAGGGCCGAGGCGTAGACGACTTTGAAGTCCAGCTGTTCTTCGGTAGCACCGAGGTTGTCGAACAGGTCAAAGATCTGGTCCAGAACCCAGTCCGGACGCGCGCCTGGACGGTCAACCTTGTTGATGCAGACGATTGGACGCAGGCCGGCTTCGAAAGCCTTCTTGGTCACAAAACGGGTTTGCGGCATAGGGCCGTCTTGAGCGTCAACCAGCAGCAGAACGGAGTCAACCATCGACATTACACGTTCAACTTCGCCGCCGAAGTCGGCGTGGCCCGGGGTGTCCACGATGTTGATGTGGTAGCCGTTCCAGTTGATAGCGGTGTTTTTAGCCAGGATGGTAATACCGCGCTCTTTTTCCTGGTCGTTGGAGTCCATCACGCGCTCGTCGTTGAGCTCGTTGCGCTCCAGGGTGCCGGATTGACGCAAGAGTTTGTCTACCAGGGTGGTTTTACCATGGTCAACGTGAGCAATGATGGCGATGTTACGTAGATTTTCGATCACTTGTGTATCTCGATCAGAGGATTCGGTGTGCTGACAGGTCGTGGCAGCGATTAACAGTAGAGTCAGGCCTTGCCGTTACAGCTTGACGGCAGAGTCGGGGGGCCGGTGACGCAGGCCACAGGCAAACAGCCCCGGGCTCTTAGCTCGGTCGATAAACGCGCACATTGGCATGCCCCTCACTGAGCAAATGGTGGGCATGCAGGCGACTCATCACGCCTTTGTCGCAATACAGCAGGTACTGACGGCTGTTATCCAGTTCCTTGAAACGCGCGTTCAGTGCGTAGAACGGCAGCGCTTGCACGTCGATGCCAGCGATTTCCAGCGGCTCATCTTCAGCGGCATCCGGGTGACGGATATCGACGACGATTTGACCGGCCAGGGCTTCGCTGACTTCTTCGATCTGTACATCCTGGCCCAATTCGTCAATTACGCGATCGATTGGCACCATTTTGGCGTTCTCAAGCGCACGCTCGAGAATCGCCATGTCGAACTGTTGTTCTTCGTACTCCACGCGGTTGCGCTTGGCGTGGGTCTTGGGGTTCACCGAGATGACCCCGCAATATTCAGGCATGTGCTTGGCAAAATCTGCCGTGCCGATTTCTTCGGCCAGGTCGATGATGTCCTGCTTGTGACTGGCGATCAGCGGGCGCAATACCAGCTTCTCGGTCACGCAGTCGATCAGCGACAGGTTGGGCAGCGTCTGGCTGGCCACCTGGGAAATCGCTTCACCGGTTACCAGTGCATCAATCTGCAACTGATCGGCAATCTTCGACGCAGCGCGCAACATCATACGCTTCAATACTACGCCCATATGACTGTTATCGACTTTTGCGAGAATTTCGCCGAGCACTTCCTCGAACGGCACGCTCACAAATAGCACGCGCTGGGAGCTGCCGTACTTCTTCCAGATAAAGTGCGCGACTTCCATCACGCCCAATTCGTGTGCACGCCCGCCCAGATTAAAGAAGCAGAAATGGCTCATCAGCCCACGGCGCATGATCTGGTAAGCCGCGACCGTGGAATCGAAACCGCCGGACATCAATACCAGGGTCTGTTCCAGGGCGCCCAGCGGGTAGCCACCGATGCTGTTGTGCTGGCTGTGGATCACAAACAACCGTTGGTCGCGAATTTCCATGCGCACTTCAATTTGCGGTGCTTTCAGGGAAATTCCGGCGGCGCCGCACTCGCGACGCAGCTTGCTGCCGACGTATTTTTCGACGTCCATGGAGCTGAATGGGTGCTTGCCGGCACGCTTGCAACGCACCGAAAAAATCTTCCCCTCAAGCTCATTGCCGAAGTGCTGTTTGCACTTTTCGGTGATGTCGTCAAAGTCGCCCAGCGGGTACTCGTCGACCTGCAGGAAATGCGCGATGCCCGGCATGCAGCTCAGGCGCTCGGTCATGTCCTTCAAGGCTTTGGCATCGGTCAGGCGGGTTTCCAGTTCGAGGTTGTCCCACACGCCGTTCACCACCACAGCCGGGTCCAGATCGCGGAGCACGGCACGGATGTTCTTGGCCAACTGACGGATGAAACGCATCCGTACCGGTCGGCTCTTGATGGTGATTTCGGGGAAGACTTTAACGATTAATTTCATGGAAACAGCGCGCGCAGAGCCTGCCGAAAAAGGGGGGCGCGGATTATAGCGGAAATCGCTCAAGGTTTGACCAGTTAATATGCATCGCACCTATCGCGCACCAAAACGGATCACTCGCGCACATTAACGCTGCATTGCAGTGCGCCATTTGCTGTAGTTTTACGAATTGCACCGTTATAGGGGCCAATTTGAGGCAAAAAGGCCATGTTGGCGCACTGGCATGCAATTTGCTCTCTTGTGAGGCAGGTTGCCTTGGTCGACTATTCGCGCCGGCATCACCCACATTCTAAGGGCTAACTCCACTACCCCAGCCCGAAGCCACCCGGAGGACACCATGTCGAAGTCGGTTCAACTCATCAAAGATCATGACGTTAAATGGATTGATCTGCGCTTCACGGACACAAAAGGCACTCAGCACCACGTGACCATGCCGGCTCGCGACGCGCTGGATGACGCTTTCTTCGAAGAAGGCAAAATGTTCGACGGTTCCTCCATTGCTGGCTGGAAAGGCATTGAAGCTTCCGACATGATCCTGATGCCGGACGACAGCACTGCCGTACTCGACCCGTTCACCGAAGACCCAACCGTGATCATCGTGTGTGACGTGATCGAGCCTTCGACCATGCAAGGCTACGACCGCGACCCACGTGCGATCGCCAAGCGTGCCGAGGAATACCTGAAGTCGACCGGTATCGGTGACACCGTATTCGTAGGCCCGGAGCCAGAATTCTTCATCTTTGATTCGGTCAAGTTCAAGTCCGACATCTCCGGCTCCATGTTCAAAATCTTCTCCGAACAAGGTTCGTGGATGTCTGACCAGGACATCGAAGGCGGCAACAAAGGCCACCGTCCAGGTATCAAAGGTGGCTACTTCCCGGTTCCGCCGTTCGACCATGACCACGAAATCCGTACCTCCATGTGCAACGCCATGGAAGAAATGGGCTTGGTTATCGAAGTTCACCACCACGAAGTGGCCACTGCCGGCCAGAACGAAATCGGTGTGAAGTTCAACACCCTGGTGGCCAAGGCTGACGAAGTTCAGACCCTGAAGTACTGCGTACACAACGTGGCTGATGCCTACGGCCGTACCGCTACCTTCATGCCTAAGCCGCTGTATGGCGATAACGGCTCGGGTATGCACGTTCACTTGTCGATCGCCAAAGAAGGCAAGAACACCTTCGCTGGCGAAGGTTATGCCGGCCTGTCCGACACCGCCCTGTACTTCATCGGCGGCATCATCAAGCACGGTAAGGCCCTGAACGGCTTCACCAACCCGTCGACCAACTCCTACAAGCGCTTGGTTCCAGGTTTCGAAGCACCGGTAATGCTGGCCTACTCGGCGCGTAACCGTTCTGCTTCGATCCGTATTCCTTACGTGTCCAGCCCGCGCGCTCGCCGTATCGAAGCCCGCTTCCCGGACCCGGCAGCCAACCCGTACCTGGCCTTCGCTGCGCTGGTAATGGCTGGCTTGGACGGTATCCAGAACAAGATCCACCCTGGCGACGCCGCCGACAAAAACTTGTACGACCTGCCGCCTGAAGAGGCCAAAGAGATCCCACAAGTGTGCGGCAGCCTGAAAGAAGCCCTGGAAGAGCTGGACAAGGGCCGTGCGTTCCTGACCAAAGGCGGCGTGTTCAGCGACGACTTCATCGACGCTTACATCGAGCTGAAAAGCGAAGAAGAAATCAAAGTACGCACCTTCGTACACCCACTGGAATACGAGCTGTACTACAGCTGCTGATCCGGTAGCGCCGCTTAACGCGGCGTGATGAAAAAAGACCTCCTCCGGGAGGTCTTTTTTTGCCTGCGCTTTAGCGGGCAGTGCTGCCGTGGCAAGCGGGCTTGCCACACAGGCTCGCTGGCACTGTGCTGCGATAGCGCGAAACCAGTTACATGTTGTATTAGTAATCCTCCGCCATTGCGGGAGCGCCCGCCCCCACAGGAGATCACCCTTGAAGTCTCGACTTGTATTCGCCCTGTTATTCGTCAGCGCCAGTGCGAGCGCTGCGCCACCTTCTTCCCTCACCCCCTTGCTCAACAGCATCGCCGAGCGCCTGGAGATTGGTGAACAAGTAGCGCTGAGCAAATGGGACAGCCACAAGGCTGTAGAAGACCGACAGCGAGAGCAGGACGTGATCGCCAGCGTGGTTAACCAGGCACCCAACTACAAACTGCCGCCCGCCGCCGCCGAGCAATTTTTCTCGGCGCAGATCGAGGCCAATAAGCTGGTGCAATACACCTTGCTGTCCGACTGGCAATTTCAAGGCAAGGCGCCCGACACCCCGCGCCCGGACCTGGTGAAGCAAATTCGCCCGCAACTGGACCAACTGCAAAAACGCCTGCTCAAGCAATTAGCCGATTTCACCCCGCATCGCACCGACCCTCAGTGCCAGCAATGGGTATCGCAGGCCGTGCATGAGCCGCAGAACGACCCAATGCGCCAACTGGCGATGATTCGCGCCACCGCCGAGCTGTGCATCTACAAAGGCTGAAAACTGCAAGCCATCTCCCCCACTGACGCCAATATTCAATGTGGGAGGGGGCTTGCTCCCGATAGCAGTGGTTAAGCCACACATAAGCTGACTGACCCACTGCTATCGGCAACTTCCTGAACACACCTTTCAAAATCGCACTATATTGGTGCGACACGCTGCACTCTTCCCAGCCGAACAGCCCATTTTGGTTCGAATCTTCCCGATCAAGCTGGCAGAACGCCACAGTTTCGAGCCATAAACCCCTATTTCAAAGCTTTAGCGCTTCTTTTCGGAGCCTTGGTTTGGTTTTTGCATTTTCATTGTATCAGCGTGTGCCTCAAGCCCGCGCCTTGCTCCAAAAGAGGTCCTGATGACCATTAGCGATGCACTGCACCGTTTGTTACTCGACAACCTGACCACCGCCACCATCCTGCTCAATGACGACTTGCGTCTTGAGTACATGAACCCGGCGGCGGAGATGCTCCTGGCCATCAGTGGTCAGCGCAGCCATGGGCAGTTCATCAGCGAATTGTTCACCGAGTCGGCCGAAGCCTTGAGTTCATTGCGCCAAGCGGTGGAGCAGGCGCATCCGTTCACCAAACGCGAAGCGATGCTCACCGCCCTCACCGGCCAGACGCTGACGGTCGACTATGCGGTGACGCCGATCCTGAGCAATGGCGCCACGCTGCTGTTGCTTGAAGTGCACCCGCGCGACCGCCTGCTGCGCATTACCAAAGAAGAAGCGCAGTTGTCCAAGCAGGAAACCAGCAAAATGCTGGTGCGCGGGCTGGCCCACGAGATCAAGAACCCGCTCGGCGGGATTCGTGGCGCGGCGCAGTTACTGGCCCGCGAACTGCCCGAAGAGCACCTCAAGGATTACACCAACGTCATCATCGAAGAGGCCGACCGCCTGCGCAATCTGGTCGACCGCATGCTCGGCTCCAACAAGCTGCCGTCGCTGGCCATGACCAACGTGCATGAGGTGCTGGAGCGCGTCTGCCACTTGGTCGAGGCTGAAAGCCAGGGCTGCATCACCTTGGTGCGCGACTACGACCCGAGCATCCCCGACGTATTGATCGACCGCGAGCAGATGATCCAGGCGGTGCTGAACATCGTGCGCAACGCCATGCAGGCCATCAGCAGCCAGAACGAGCTGCGCCTGGGCCGTATCAGCCTGCGCACGCGCGCCCTGCGCCAGTTCACCATCGGCCATGTGCGCCATCGCCTGGTGACCAAAGTCGAGATCATCGACAACGGCCCGGGCATTCCTGCGGAACTGCAGGAAACCATTTTCTTTCCCATGGTCAGTGGCCGCCCGGACGGTACCGGGCTGGGCCTGGCCATTACCCAGAACATCATCAGCCAGCATCAGGGTTTGATCGAATGTGAGAGCCATCCTGGCCACACCACCTTCTCGATCTTTCTGCCTCTGGAACAAGGAGCCCCATCGACATGAGCCGTAGTGAAACTGTGTGGATCGTCGATGACGACCGTTCTATCCGCTGGGTCCTTGAAAAAGCCTTGCAGCAAGAAGGCATGACCACCCAAAGCTTCGACAGCGCCGACGGGGTGATGAGCCGCCTGGCCCGCCAGCAGCCGGACGTGATCATCTCTGACATTCGCATGCCCGGCGCCAGTGGCCTGGACTTGCTCGCGCGCATCCGCGAGCAACACCCGCGCCTGCCGGTGATCATCATGACCGCGCACTCCGACCTGGACAGCGCTGTCGCCTCCTATCAAGGCGGCGCCTTTGAATACCTGCCCAAGCCGTTCGACGTGGACGAGGCGGTGGCGCTGGTCAAGCGCGCCAACCAGCACGCCCAGGAACAGCAAAACCAGCAAGCGCCACCGACCCTGACGCGCACCCCGGAAATCATCGGTGAAGCCCCGGCGATGCAGGAAGTGTTTCGCGCCATCGGGCGCTTGAGCCACTCCAACATCACCGTGCTGATCAACGGCGAGTCGGGTACCGGTAAAGAATTGGTGGCGCATGCACTGCATCGCCACAGCCCACGGGCAGCCTCGCCGTTTATCGCGCTGAACATGGCGGCGATTCCCAAGGACTTGATGGAGTCGGAGCTGTTCGGCCACGAAAAAGGCGCGTTTACCGGTGCCGCCAACCTGCGTCGCGGCCGCTTTGAACAAGCCGACGGCGGCACGCTGTTCCTCGATGAAATCGGCGACATGCCGGCCGACACCCAAACCCGCTTGCTGCGCGTGTTGGCAGACGGTGAGTTCTACCGCGTTGGCGGGCACACGCCGGTCAAGGTCGACGTGCGCATCATCGCGGCGACGCACCAGAATCTGGAAACCCTGGTGCAGGCCGGCAAGTTCCGCGAAGACTTGTTCCACCGCCTGAACGTGATCCGCATCCACATCCCGCGCATGTCGGACCGTCGCGAAGACATCCCGACCCTCGCCCGCCACTTCCTCAGCCGCGCCGCGCAAGAACTGGCCGTCGAGCCGAAGCTGTTGAAAAGCGAGACCGAGGAATACCTTAAGAACCTGCCGTGGCCCGGCAACGTGCGCCAGTTGGAGAACACCTGCCGCTGGATTACGGTGATGGCCTCCGGCCGCGAAGTGCATATCAGCGACCTGCCGCCAGAGCTGTTGAGTTTGCCGCAGGATTCGGCCCCGGTGACCAACTGGGAGCAGGCGCTGCGCCAATGGGCCGATCAGGCGCTGGCGCGTGGCCAGTCGAACCTGCTGGACAGCGCCGTGCCGGCCTTCGAGCGAATCATGATCGAAACCGCGCTCAAGCACACCGCAGGTCGCCGCCGCGACGCCGCTGTGCTGCTGGGTTGGGGCCGCAATACCCTGACTCGCAAGATCAAAGAGCTGGGGATGAAGGTTGACGGTGCGGATGATGATGAAGGCGACGACGCCTGAATCGCCAAGCCGTAACCGCTAATCCACTGAAAATCTAATGTGGGAGGGGGCTTGC
>NZ_VUAZ01000230.1 GCF_009296165.1 Pseudomonas kitaguniensis
GAAGATTGGGTGTCGAGTGGGTTTGATACATCCTGTCGGTTGCACCTCGGCTGACGGCACCCTATGAGCCCTGGGAAGGCTGCGTTGGGCGCGCGAGTGTCGGCTAAATCGCCGAGTCAGCGGATAGACGTTTTACCATCGGCACACACGCCAACACCAACCCGGACGGCGAGTGATACACCGATTGTTCATCGCCTACATAGCCGCATGCTCTGTAGAAATTCGCCGCGTTCAAGGTTGAGTCAAGTACCAACTCTTCAATCGCCAGTTCACGTGCAATGTTTTCCAGATGATCAAGCATCGCCTTGCCATACCCTTGCCCGGTGAACTCGGGTAACACAAATAGCGCCGCCACTTCGTTGTTGTCGAGATCGAGCATGCCAGTGACAACGGGTTCACCTTTCACCCAGCCCAGGTAAAACAACTTGGCCAGCAGTGCGCTATAACCCTGATGAGCGGTCCCGCGTGTCCATAGCGCCATCTGTTCTGCGGTATACGCGCCGATGCATTGGCCAAGGATGGCCCGGCGACGTATATCAAATACCGTATTAGCATCGTTGAGTGTGGCGCGTTTAATCTCGAGCATTGAGTGCTCCCTTCATGGTTGTTCATCGCCCTTTTGGATGAAGTTTAGCGTATCACCCGCCCGGTATTCCCGGGGAGCCGGTTGAATGGCTAGGTCAACAGCGCTTTT
>NZ_VUAZ01000231.1 GCF_009296165.1 Pseudomonas kitaguniensis
TGCTCGCGATGGGGCCATGACAGGCAACCCTTGCCCACACGCCACCAGGAGTCTTTATGAGCCGAACCATTCCCGAACCGGATCTCAACTACCTGCAAAAAGTGCTGCTGGAAATGCTCGCCATTCCCAGCCCTACAGGCTTTACCGACACCATCGTGCGTTACGTTGCCGAGCGCCTCGAAGAACTCGGCATACCCTTTGAAATGACGCGGCGCGGGACCATTCGCGCCACCCTCAAGGGCCAGAAAAACAGCCCCGACCGCGCCGTGTCCGCACACCTGGACACCATCGGCGCCGCCGTGCGTGCGGTCAAAGACAACGGCCGCCTGAGCCTGGCGCCGGTGGGTTGCTGGTCCAGCCGTTTTGCCGAAGGCAGCCGGGTCAGCCTGTTCACCGACAACGGCGTGATCCGCGGCAGTGTGTTGCCGTTGATGGCCTCCGGGCACGCGTTCAACACCGCCGTGGATGAAATGCCGGTGAGCTGGGACCACGTCGAATTGCGCCTGGACGCTTACTGCGCCACCCGCGCCGACTGCGATTCGCTGGGCATCAGCATTGGCGACTATGTAGCCTTTGACCCGCTGCCCGAGTTCACCGAAAGCGCACATCAGTGCCCGTCACCTGGACGATAAAGCCGGTGTCGCCGCGCTGTTGGCGGCGCTCAAAGCAATCATCGACAGTGGTGAACCGCTGCTGATCGACTGCCACCCGCTGTTCACCATTACCGAAGAAACCGGCAGTGGCGCAGCGGCCGCCCTGCCCTGGGATGTCAGCGAATTTGTCGGCATTGATATTGCCCCGGTCGCGCCCGGCCAGCACTCCAGCGAACACGCGGTAAGCGTGGCCATGCAGGATTCTGGCGGGCCGTATGACTATCACCTGTCGCGCCACCTGTTGCGCCTGGCGTCTGACAATGACCTGCCGGTGCGTCGTGACCTGTTCCGGTATTACTTCAGCGACGCGCATTCGGCGGTGACCGCCGGCCACGACATTCGTACCGCATTGCTCGCGTTCGGCTGCGACGCGACCCATGGCTACGAGCGCACGCACATCGACAGCCTGGCCGCGCTGAGCCGCCTGCTGGGTGCGTACATCCTCAGCCCGCCGGTATTCGCCAGCGACGCGCAACCGGCGCAGGGTTCACTGGACCGCTTCAGTCATCAAATCGAGCATGAGACACAGATGGAGAGCGACACGCGCGTGCCATCGGTGGACAGCCTGGTCGGTCAAAAATCCTGACGCTGGCAACGACGAGCCCGGCGCAGTAGGATCGCCGGGTTCTTACCTCTGAGGCTTGTATGCTGATTCCCTACGACGCACTTGAAGTCGATACGCTGACCCGGCTTATCGAAGATTTCGTCACCCGCGACGGCACCGATAACGGCGATGAAACGCCACTCGAAACCCGTGTATTGCGCGTGCGCCATGCGCTGACCAAGGGCCAGGCACTGATCGTGTTCGACCCTGACAGCGAGCAATGCCAATTGATGCTCAAGCACGACGTGCCCAAGCATTTGTTCGACTGAGACGGTTCTAGGAACGGGTTTCGGTTTGGCCTGGTGTGGATTGGCGCGCGAGGATTTTTTGATACACCTCGGCGCGGTGGACTTTGACGCCCTTGGGTGCGTCGATGCCGAACTTCACCTGTTTACCGTTTAGCTCGAGGATGTGCACGGCGATGTCATCGCCGATGGAAATGCTTTCGCCCGGGGAGCGGCTTAGGACCAGCATGGCGGTTGTCCTTTTGGGAGTAACAGAGGCTTGACCATGCCCTTTTGGATGGACGACAACAATGCCTTGCGCTGAAAACAGGCGGGGGCTACACGCGACGGTAATTTGCCTGACAGACGCGCGTGTACATTCAGCCAACCCAATCTCGCAAGCCGAATGCGCGCCTATCAAACTGCAAATAACCCATTGTTTTTGCTATTGGAATTTATGCTTATTCAATCGATTACATACGATATTGCGCACCTCCCGCTTAGGTTGGTGCCTTGGGTTTTGAGTTGCGCCCTTACGGCGGGTATTAAAATCAAAAGCAGGTGGCCTGAAAGCCGACCCCATCTTCCAGGCTGAATGCAGTCAAACTGTGGGAGGGGGCTTGCTCCCGACGTGGCGGTGGGTCGAGTCAATTCATGTATCAACATGTAAAACTGCTATCGG
>NZ_VUAZ01000232.1 GCF_009296165.1 Pseudomonas kitaguniensis
GTTATTTCGGGCCTGACACACTGCTATCGGGAGCAAGCCCCCTCCCACATTTGGATGTGTGTGCAGCCGCTGCTATCGAGGAAATTTCCGACAGGGTTTTAAGGTTGTCCCTAGGAAACTCGCGCTCTAGTCTGCGCACACCGCTGAACACTCAGCGGGCGGGCTTCGCGGCCCATTGAATTCAGACGCAAAGCGCCATTGTCCGCTTTCAGTTGATGATTTTTTATCGTCTACTGTGCGGCGCTATGGTGGCTGTGCGCGGGATACCTTCGGGTATGCCGGTTTCCTGATTCCGGTCCGCGAACCTGCGTACAGCTGCCACCCCATCGCGTCGCGGCGATAAGTGGCAACTCCATTTAAATCAGGAGTTTCTCAATGATTAAACCCACCCCAAATCCCCCGCCCAGCGTGCTGTTCACCCTCATCGACGGCATCAGCACCGAAGACCTGCTGGTCAACCTCACCGAAACCCTGGCTTCCGCCCACGCCCTGACCTGCGACTTTGCATTTGATATGGAAGCGACGCAGCGAGAAGTCGCGCTGGGCATTGCGCAGTTGATTGAGGTAGCGCGGTTGCTGGCTGAGCGGCTGCTGGATGATGTTCAGCCATCATTCGCAACAGAGTCGGGCGCCGCCTAGACTCAAAACCCTACGCCGAGCGTTCCCACGCGCAGCAAAGGAATGCCGCCTGCGCCGCGTATGTGGGAGGGGGCTTGCTCCCGATGGCGGTGCGTCAGTCGGTTATTTCGGGCCTGACCCACTGCTATCGGGAGCAAGCCCCCTCCCACATTTGGAGCTTTGTGCAGCCGCCGCTGAAGAGGAAATTTCCGACAGGGTTTTAAGGTTGTCCCTAGGAAACCCGCGCTCTAGTCTGCGCACACCGCTGAACACTCAGCGGGCGGGCTTCGCGGCCCGATTTACTACGGAACAAAAGCACCATCTCCCTTTCAGTAAGCGGTTTTTTATCGTCTACTGTGCCGCGCTATGGCGGCTGTGTGCGGGATACCTTCGGGTATGCCGGGTTCCTTGGTAACCGGTCCGCGAACCTGCGCACAGCTGCCACCCTCCATCGCGTCGCGGCGATCAGTGGCAGCTCCACCTTTACCGAGGAGCTTCGCAATGATTAAACCCAGCCCAAATCCCCCGCCCAGCCTGCTGTTCACCCTCATCGACGGCATCAGCACCGAAGACCTGCTGGTCAACCTCACCGAAACCCTGGCGTCCGCCCACGCCCTGACCTGCGACTTTGCTTTTGATATGGAAGCGACGCAGCGAGAAGGCGCGTTGGGCATTGCGCAGTTGATTGAGGTGGCTCGTTTGTTGGCTGAGCGGCTGCTGGAGGATGTTCAGCCATCACCCGCAACAGAGTCGGGCGCCGCCTAGACTCACAACCCGACGCCGATCCTTACCACGCGCAGCAAAGGAATGCCGCCTGCGCCGTGTATGTGGGAGGGGGCTTGCTCCCGATGGCGGTGCCTCAGTCGGTATTCCGGGCCTGATACACCGCTATCGGGAGCAAGCCCCCTCCCACATTTGGTGCTGTGTGCTGGATGCCCCAGGGTATGCCGGGTCGGGCACCGCCCGGACTAAAAAGCTGACGCTGATCGTTCCCACGCGCAGCAAAGGAATGCCGCCTGCGTCGTTTATGTGGGAGGGGGCTTGCT
>NZ_VUAZ01000233.1 GCF_009296165.1 Pseudomonas kitaguniensis
CCGACCCAATCTCCCAAGCAGAATGTGGTCAAACTGTGGGAGGGGGCTTGCTCCCGATGGCGGTGGGTCAGTCAAATTCATGTATCAACTGTAAAACTGCTATCGGGAGCAAGCCCTCCCACAAACAAGCAGAAGCAGATCTACTGTGTATGCAAAATAACACCCCGAGCCCGTTTGCTGCGCGACAGCGCTACATTGAATCTCCCACACTTTGACGCTTAGTGTGTTTTTAACACGCTGCTCACTCAGCCTTTGGCAGCGGCCAGGATGAGGGCTTTCATCTCGGCAACTGCCCCTTTGAAACCGACGAACAGCGCGTGCGCGACCAGGGCGTGGCCGATGTTCAGCTCGTTGATGCCCTGGATCGCGGCCACGGCCTGCACATTGTGGTAATGCAAGCCATGGCCAGCGTTGACGATCAGACCTTGCGCAAGGCCGCAGTTCACACCGTCGATCACGCGTTGCAGCTCATTCGCCACGTCGGTCGGGGTGGTCGCATCGGCATAACGGCCGGTGTGCAGTTCGATGGCGGGCGCGCCGACGCGGCGCGAGGCTTCGATCTGGCGCTCATCAGCATCGATGAACAGCGACACTTCGCTGCCGATGCGTGACAAGCGCTCCACCGCGGCTTTGATCCGCGCTTCCTGGCCGGCCACGTCCAGCCCGCCTTCGGTGGTCAGTTCCTGGCGGGTTTCGGGCACCAGGCAGATATGCGCCGGGCGGATGCGCTCGGCGAACGCCATCATTTCTTCGGTCACGCCCATTTCGAAGTTCATGCGGGTTTGCAGCACGTCCTTGAGCAGCAACACGTCGCGCTCCTGAATGTGCCGGCGGTCTTCGCGCAGGTGCACGGTGATGCCGTCGCGCCCGCTTCTTCGGCATCCAGCGCGGCCTTGACCGGGTCAGGGTAACGGGTGCCCCGGGCCTGGCGCAGGGTAGCGACGTGGTCGATGTTGACGCCAAGAAGAATGCGATTGCTGGTGCTCACGGAAGCGCTCCTGAAAAGGGAAACAAACGCTGCACAGCATACACGGGGTTGTCAGGGCTTTCGAAACAACTCGCGGCTGACCAGCGGTCGCCCACCCAAGTGCACGGCCAGCGCTTGGCGCATCAAGCGTTTGGCGGCGGACAAGGCACCGGGGGCGCTCCAGTCGGCCTCGCTCATGGCCAACAACTCGGCGCCCTGGAACAGGCCCGGTTGCAGCAGGTACACGCGCTCAAGCCCGGCGTCGACTTGCAGGCGGTACATGCCGTCGGCGGCGATGGGCTCGCCGCGCAGGTCGTTGGCGAGTTCGAAGCCGTAGCCCAAATCGTCAAGCAAGCGCCATTCGAACGCACGCAGCAGCGGCTCCAACGGGCGCCCTTCGGCGAGGGCCAACAGCGTGGCGGCGTAATGATCAAACACGGCCGGGTGCGGGTCTTCGGCAGGCAGCAGGCGAATCAGCAGTTCATTCAGGTAAAGGCCGCTAAACAGCGCCTCGCCATTCAGCCAGGCAGAGGTGCCAACGCTTTCCAGACGGCCAACGTTTTTCAGCTCGCCCTTGCCGCGAAATTCCACGTCCAGCGCCACAAACGGCCGTGCCAACGTGCCCGCCTTGCCCCGCGCACTGCGCAACACCGCGCGCAGGCGGCCCTCGGGCGTGAGGAAATCCACCAAAGCGCTGGTCTCGCGGTAGGCGCGGCTGTGCAGCACGTAGGCAAGTTGGCTAGGGGGTGGGGTTTGAGACATGAGGTTCTCGCTGCTGACGACTGTCTTGAAAACAACCTAAACCGAATGTGGAGGGGCTGCCCCCGATGGCGGTGTATCAGTCACTTGTTGGTTAACTGAGCCACCGCTATCGGGGGGCAAGCCCCCTCCCACATTTTCTGCCCTGCGGTGTGCTTACAGGTCGCCGTAGCCGAGCGAACGCAGTGCGCGCTCGTCGTCGGACCAACCACCCTTAACCTTCACCCACAGGTTGAGCATGATCTTGGAGTCAAACAGCAACTCCATGTCCTTGCGCGCTTCAGTGCCGATGCGTTTGATACGCTCGCCCTTGTCGCCGATGATAATTTTCTTCTGGCCGTCACGTTTCAACGAGGATCAATGCATGAATGTGCAGGGTCTTGCCCTGCTGCTTGA
>NZ_VUAZ01000234.1 GCF_009296165.1 Pseudomonas kitaguniensis
ATCACTGGCGCCAGCACTGCGTTGCAGGTCAATCAGGCTGATCTGGACCGCACGAGCAAAGCGCTCACCGACGCGGGCATCCAGGTTAAAGCGGCAACATTGGCGGCTGACGGCAAGGGCGGTTTGTTGCGCCTGGCCAAGCAAGAAGACCAGTTGCCGGCCAAAGACGTTGTGCGCAAGGCCATGGGTGATGACTATGTCGTCGCGCTGAACCTGGCACAGACCACGCCAAAATGGCTGCGCAGCATTGGCGCGCACCCGATGAAGCTGGGTCTGGACTTGTCCGGTGGTGTGCACTTCCTGTTGGAAGTCGACATGGACAAAGCCCTTGACGCACGCCTGAAAGTTTACGAAGGCGATGTGAAGAGCTTGCTGCGCAAAGAGAAGTTGCGTTATCGCAGCCTGCCGCAGCTCAACGGCGCTATCCAGTTGGGCTTTGCTGATGAAGCTTCCCGCGAACAGGCCCGTGCGCTGATTCGCAAGAGCTTCACCGATTTTGACATCGTGCCGGCCGACCTTAATGGTCAGGCGGTACTGCGCCTGGCGATGACCCCGGCCAAGCTGGCGGAAATCCGCGAATACTCCATCAAGCAGAACTTGACCACGGTACGTAACCGCGTCAACGAGCTGGGTGTGGCCGAGCCGATTGTTCAGCGTCAGGGTGCCAACCGCATCGTGGTTGAGCTGCCGGGTGTGCAGGACACGGCTGAAGCCAAGCGTATCCTGGGTAAAACCGCCAACCTGGAATTCCGCCTGGCGGCTGATCCGGGT
>NZ_VUAZ01000235.1 GCF_009296165.1 Pseudomonas kitaguniensis
CCTGTCTCCCTTGGGCCGTCGACGCCTCGCCCACTTCAGGGCCAACCGCCGTGGCTGGTGGTCTTTGTGGCTATTTGTCGGCCTGTTTGTGCTGTGCCTGGGCGGTGAGCTGATCGCCAACGACAAGCCGCTGGCGATTCACTACAAAGACCATTGGTATTTTCCGATTGTGGCTGAATACATCGAGACCGACTTTGGCGGCGAGCTGCCCTTCGAGCCCGATTACCGCAGCGACTACGTGCGCAAACTGATCGCCGATCAAGGCGGCTGGATGCTGTTCGCGCCCATTCCGTTCAGCTACGACACGGTCAACTACGACCTCAGCGAACCCTCGCCCAGCCCACCCACCACGCATAACTGGCTGGGCACCGACGAACAAGCGCGCGACGTCTTGGCGCGGGTGATTTTTGGGGCGCGGATCTCGATCCTGTTCGCGCTGATTCTGACCGCCGTCAGCGCCTTGATAGGCATTACCGCAGGGGCCTTGCAGGGCTTTTATGGCGGGCTGCCGACTTGATCGGCCAACGCGTGCAGGAGGTCTGGGCCGGGCTGCCGGTGCTGTACCTGCTGATCATTTTGTCCGGGTTCGTGGCACCGAGTTTCTGGTGGCTGCTGGGCATCATGGCGTTATTCAGCTGGCTGGCGCTGGTGGACGTGGTGCGCGCGGAGTTCTTGCGCGGGCGCAACCTGGAATACGTCAAAGCGGCGCGGGCATTGGGCCTGACCGACGGTGCGCTGATGCGCCGGCACATTCTGCCGAATGCCATGACCTCGACCCTGACTTACCTGCCGTTCATTTTGACCGGCGCCATTTCGACCCTGACCGCGCTGGATTTTCTGGGCTTCGGCATGCCACCGGGCACCGCCTCATTAGGCGAGTTGATCGGCCAGGCCAAGCGCAACCTGCAAGCGCCCTGGCTGGGCCTGACGGCGTTCTGTGCACTGGCGTTGATTTTGTCGCTGCTCGTGTTTATCGGCGAAGCCTGCCGTGATGCTTTCGACCCCCGGAGTTGAGATGACCAACACATTGATAGAAATACGTGACCTGCGCGTGGCGTTTGGCGGCCGGGAAGTGGTGCACGGGGTCAACCTCGACATTCGCCGTGGCGAGTGCCTGGCGCTGGTCGGCGAGTCCGGCTCGGGCAAGTCGGTGACGGCGCACTCGATCCTGCGCTTGCTGCCCGGCAAAGACGTGCAGACGCAAGGCAGCATCCGCTATGACGGCATCGACCTGACCAATGCCAGCGACAGCCAATTGCGCAGTTTGCGTGGCAACCGCATCGCGATGATCTTCCAAGAGCCGATGACCTCGCTCAACCCGCTGCACACCGTGCAAAAGCAGATCAGCGAAATACTCATCACGCACAAAGGCCTGAAAAACCGCGCCGCGCGTGCGCGCACCCTTGAGCTGCTGGAGCTGGTGGGCATTCGTGAACCGCACAAACGCCTGAACGCCTACCCGCATCAACTCTCCGGTGGTCAGCGGCAACGGGTGATGATCGCCATGGCGCTGGCCAACGAACCTGAACTGCTGATCGCCGATGAACCGACCACGGCGCTGGACGTGACGGTGCAGCAAAAAATCCTCGAACTGCTGATCGAGCTGCAACAGCGCTTGGGCATGTCGCTGCTGCTGATCAGCCACGACCTTAACCTGGTACGCAAAATTGCCCAGCACGTGTGCGTGATGCGCGGCGGCGAGATCGTCGAGCAAGCCAGTTGCGACGCGCTGTTCAGAAACCCGCAACACCCTTACAGCCGCAAATTGATCGAAGCCGAGCCCGACGGCAGCCCGGTGCCTTGCGACTATCGGCACAACCTGTTGGAAGTCGACAACCTGAAGGTCTGGTTTCCCTTGCCAAAACCGCTGTTCAGCCGCGAGCGGCACTACATCAAAGCCGTGGACGGGGTCAGCTTCGAGCTGAAAAAGGGCAGGACCTTGGGCATTGTCGGCGAGTCCGGTTCGGGCAAGTCGACACTTGGCCAGGCGATTTTGCGACTGGTGGATTCCGAGGGCGAGATTCGCTTCGGCAACAAACACCTGAGCCTGCTCAACCAAGACCTGCTGCGCCCGCTGCGGCGCCAGATGCAGGTGGTTTTTCAGGACCCGTTTGCAGCCTCAGCCCGCGCATGTCGGT
>NZ_VUAZ01000236.1 GCF_009296165.1 Pseudomonas kitaguniensis
TGCCTCACACACTGGGCTGCAGCCAAATAGGGGCATGCAAACCCGATCAACTGTGGGAGGGGGCTTGCTCCCGATGGGGCCAGACCAGGCACCCACATTCCCGAATTTAGCCGACCAAACCACGCACGATGAAGTACAGCAGCGACGGCCCGAGCAGGCAGCCAAGCCCGGTGTGGAACGTCGCGGTCAACGCGCCATACGGCACCAACCGCCGATCCGTTGCGGCCAAGCCTGCGGTCACACCGCTCACGGTGCCGGCCAAGCCACCAAACACCATGGCCGAACGCGGGTTATCCAGGCCCATCCAACGCGCCGCCACCGGTGTGCCGACCATCACCAGGATCGCCTTGATCAAACCGGTGGCAATCGACAGCGCCATCACGTCCGAGGTCGCGCCAATCGCGGCACCGGTCACCGGGCCGACGATGTAGGTCACCGCTCCCGCGCCGATGGTGGTCATGCTGATCGCATCACGGTAACCAAACGCCCAGGCCATGCTCGCGCCGACAATAAACGGCAGAATCGTCCCCAGCAGCAGCGCAATCACACCGATCATCCCGGCTTTACGCGCTTCGGTGGCTTGCACTTCAAACGCCGTGGCGACGATGGCAAAGTCACGCAGCATCGCGCCGCCCATCAAGCCAATACCCGAGAACAACGCCACGTCGGCCAGGCCTTTTTGCCCGCCGGTCAGCGTGCCGCCCACCCAGGCCAGCACCAAGCCGATCACGATGGCAATCGCCGAGCCGTGAATGCGCCCGAAGGTCAGGCGCTTGGACAGCACCACCGACACCCACATCACCACGCCAACGAACGCGAACGCGGTGACCAGGCCGTTATTCACCAAGCCTTTTTCAATCAGAGGCCACATATCAGCGGCCCCCCGCAACAGGTGTCGGCGCAATCAGCGGTTCTTCATCGGGCAACGGTTCGCCTTTATGAGTACGGCTGATCAGGGCGATGGTGCAACCACACACCACCACCGAACCGATCGCCGCCAGCACCGCCACCGGACCGCCGTGCAAGGCGGTGACCACGTTTTGTTGCGCGGCCATGGCGACCACCACCGGGATATACATCGCGCCCCAGAAGCCCACGCCCATCTCGCAATCCTTGGTCATGCCGCCGCGCTTTTGCATCCACAGGCGCGCGCAGATCAGCAGGATCATCGCGATGCCCACCCCGCCCACATTGGATTTAACGCCGAGCAACACGCCGAGCATGTCACCCAGTATCACGCCCGCCAGCATGCAGATTGCCAGCAGGGCCACACCGTAAATAATCATTGTTGTTGTCCTCAAAGTGCTCGATCGAAATTGTTGTTTTTGTGCTTCGAAAGCCTTGGGTGGTGCTTATCGGTGGCGGCGCTCCTCCTCTTGCAGCAGGGCCTGCAAGGTGTCCAGGCGCGCGCCTTCACAGGCGATCACCGTGCCTTGTTCAAATACGCGGCGTGACAGGCCGGTCAGCACGCTGCCGGGGGGCAGTTCGATTTGCAGGCGCACGCCGCGCTCATAGGCGCTTTGCACGGTGCCGCGCCAGTCGACGACGCGGCACATGTTGAAGGCCAGGTCGTCGCGCAACTGTTCGGGGTTGTGGATCGGCCGCGCACGGGTGCTGCTCAAGTAGGTGATGCGCGGCGTCTTGAGCGTAACGAAGGCTTGCGCCAATGCCCGCGCCGGTTCCTCCAGCAACGCGCAATGCGACGGCACGCTGACCGCCAGGCGCCTGGCGACGCCGTTGCCTTTGATGCGCTCGGCCACACGCTGCATGGCTGCATCGCTGCCGGCAATCACGGTTTGGTTGTCGGCGTTGATGTTTGCCAAATACACCGGGGTTTCGCGGCTGTGAATGTCGGCCAGCACCTGTTCGACTGTGGACAACTCGGCGCCGATGATCGCGGTCATGCCGTAGCCTTGTGGATAAGCGCGTTGCATCAACTCGCCGCGCAGGCTGACCAGTTTCAGCGCATCGGCAAAGTCCAGGGCGCCCGCGATGACTGCCGCCGGGTACGCGCCAATCGACAGGCCCGCCACGTAATCCGGGGTGTGTTGCAGCAGGCGGGCATGCGCCACACCGGCGATCAACAGACAAAGCTGCACAGCACGCGTGGATTCCAGAGCGTGCGCCACATCAAGCTGACGGACGTCTTCACCTAACGCATTGCTGGCCTCCTCCAACACCTCAGCGGGCAACCGCTGGAGCATGCCGGGCCGTTGGGCGCCCTGCCCTGGAAACACCAGCAGGCTGCTCATGCCACGGCCTGCCACGGGTCGAGTACCAGGTGCGCCCCGCTGGCGGTTTTCAGCAGCACGCGGCGTGAGCCACCCGCCCATTCACGCAGGGCAAACGCGCCAAATGGGCTTTGCAGTTGCAGGTCTACCGCGCACGGCGCCGTGTCCAGTAGCGCCAGTAACGCCTCGGCATCGCTGCGTTCGAGCCGCTCGGGCGCACACACAATCAAATCCAGATCGCTGCCGGCATGCAGCGCTTGAATGCCGGTGGCCAACTCAAACCCTGCGCTACCGGTGACGCCCCACGGCGCCTGCGCCAACACCGGCCGCAGTTGATCAAGTGCGCGCAACGCCGGTAAATCGCGCGGTGAGATCACGTCGCGCAGCGCCTGCGGCGTCACTCGCCGTTGAATCGCTGCGGTGGGCATCACGGCCGCAAACCGTTGCTCGCGCAGGCGCCCGCGCACGCCCACCGCCACCGTGCCCGGCG
>NZ_VUAZ01000237.1 GCF_009296165.1 Pseudomonas kitaguniensis
CCACAAAAAGCAAAAGCAGGTGTGCTGTGTATGCAAAAGCCGCCTTTGATCTGCTTCAACCACTCAGACTGGGCCGGCATTCCGGCCCAGTCAAAAGTGACCCGCCGTGAGGGCAGAGCCCATTTAAGCCATCACAAAAACAACGGAGATACACTCAATCTCAAGCATCAATCACGTGCCAACGCCTCGATAGGGTCCAACCGCGCCGCGTTCCTCGCCGGCACAAACCCAAACACAATGCCAATCATCGTCGAACAAGCAAACGCGGTGACAATCGAGCCCAGCGAAAACACCATCTCCCACTCTTTCACAAACAACGAAAACAGGTAGCCGATCGCAAAGGACAGCGAAATACCGATCATCCCGCCGATCAGGCAAACCATCACCGCCTCCACCAAAAACTGCTGACGAATATCCGACTGCCGCGCGCCCACCGCCATGCGAATACCAATCTCGCGGGTACGTTCGGTAACCGACACCAACATGATATTCATCACCCCGATGCCGCCCACCAATAACGAGATCACGGCGATCAGCGACAACAACAGCGCCAGCGAACGGCTGGTTTTCTGCACCGTCTGCATGATGCTGTCGAGGTTATTGGTGAAGAAGTCCTTGGTGCCGTGGCGTTGCAGCATGAGTTTATTGACGTTGTCTTCGACCACCTTGCTCGGTTGGCCGTCTTTGATGCGCACGGTGATGCTGTCCAAATGGCGTTGCCCCAACAGGCGCCCCGCCGCTGTTTCATAAGGCACCCAGACGTTCAGCGACTTGTTCGCGGCGAACATGTTTTTATTCTCGGCCGCCACGCCAATCACCGTGCAGGGCAGTTTGCCGACCAGAATCACCTGGCCCAACGGGTCGACCGTCGGCCCGAACAGGCGCTGACGCGTGTTGTGGTCGATTACCACGACCTGCGCCTGGCGCCGCGCATCGCTTTCGCTGAAGGCAATTCCGGCTTCGAGTTTCAGCCCTTTCACGTTGAAGTAACGGTCACTGACACCATTCACCTGCGCATCCAGATCGATATTGCCGAAGCGCAGCAACAGGTTACGGCCCACCACCGGCGTGGCGCTGTCGACGTAGTACAGCTGGTTCAGCGCGTCGACATCCGAGGGCATCAGCGTCTCGATCGCCGACGCGCGGCTGTCACCAAAACTGGTACCCGAAAAAATATCGATGGTGTTGCTGCCGATTGCCTGGATGTCTTTCAGCACATAGCGCTTGGCGCCTTCGCCGATGGCCGAGATCGACACCACCGAAGTGATGCCGATGACGATACCGAGCATTGTCAGCAAGGTGCGCATACGATGCGAGATCAGTGCGACCCAGGCCATGTTGAAGGCTTCTTTGAACAACCCAAGGCTTGCCACCAAATGCCGCGCGCCGCTGCGCTTGGGCTCAATCGGGGCTTCGCTGGGCACTTCCAGGCCAACGCTTTGATTAGCCTTGTCGCTGACGATCTCGCCGTCACAGACCTCGACGATGCGCTGGGCATTCGCCGCCACCTTGGGGTCGTGCGTAACGATAATCACCGTGTGCCCGGCTGCGTGCAGCTCGGCGAGAATACGCATCACCTCTTTGCCGCTGTGGGTGTCGAGGGCGCCGGTGGGTTCGTCGGCGAGGATCACTTCGCCGCCGTTCATCAAGGCCCGCGCAATACTCACACGCTGTTGCTGGCCGCCGGACAACTGGCTCGGCCGGTGGCTGATATGCCCCGCCAGGCCAAGGCGCGTGAGCAATTCCTGCGCACGGCTGTGGCGCTGGGCCTGCGGCGTACCGGCATAGATCGCCGGCATTTCCACGTTGTGCAGCGCACTCAGGTGCGCCAGCAAGTGATAGCGCTGGAAGATAAAACCGAAGTAATCGCGGCGCAGTTCCGCCAACTGCTCATCCGCCAGTGAACGGGTTTCGATGCCGTTGATCTTGTAGCTGCCGGCGGTGGCGTAATCGAGGCCGCCGAGGATGTTCATCAGCGTGGATTTGCCCGAGCCCGAGGCGCCGATGATCGCCAGCATCTCGCCGGCCTGAATGCTCAGGTCGATGCCCTTGAGCGCAATAAACTCGCGCTCGCCGGCCATGAAACTGCGGGTGATGCCCTTGAGTTCCAACAGTGCTTGAGCCATGCGTCAGCTCCCCGCCACGGCAGGCGTTGCGTCGCCGATGACGACTTTATCGCCCTCGGCCAGGCCCTCCAGAATCTGCACCTTGACGTTGTTGTTGATCCCGGTTTTCACCTCACGCAACACCGCCGCGCCTTTGGCATCCAGCACGCGCAGCGAGTAACGGCCATCGGCATTGCGCGCGCCAAGCGCCGCCACCGGCACCATCAGCGTAGCCTTCGCCGTATCAAGCACCACGCGCACTTGGGCGGTCATGGCGATGCGCAAGCGGTGGTCAGGGTTGGGCACGTCAAACAACGCGTTGTAGAACACTGCGGTGTTCTGCTTGGGGGTGCCGGCGGTTTGGCTTTCGAGAAAGTTTTGCGGCGCAGGTTCTGTGCCGCGCAACTGCGCGTAGTAGCGTTTCTCGGGCTCACCGAGGATGGTGAAATACACCTGTTGGCCGGGGCTGATGTGAATCACATCCGCCTCCGACACTTGGGCCTTGACGGTCATGGTGTCCAGGTCCGCCAGCTTGAGCAGTACCGGCGCCAGTTGGTTGGCGATGACGGTCTGGCCTTCCTGGGTGACGATGCCCACCACATCACCGTCGATGGGCGCGATGATGCGCGTATATGCCAGGTTGACCTTGGCGGTGTCGATCTGGATATGCGCGCTTTTGATCTGCGCGTCCAGGGACAAGAGGTTGGCTTGCTGCACCTGAAAGGTCGACTCGGCCTCTTCAAAGTCCTGCCGCGACACTGACGCGTCGTCCTGCAGGTGTTTATAGCGTTGGTAAACGGCCTTGGCCTGCTTGAGTTGAGCCGCGGTGGCGCGGCGTTGGGCCTGCAGGTTTTCTTCGTCGACCTGGGCTTTGCGCAGGGTATTTTGCAGGATCAGCGGGTCGATTTCGGCGAGCCATTGGCCTTTTTT
>NZ_VUAZ01000238.1 GCF_009296165.1 Pseudomonas kitaguniensis
CCCGAGCAGGCACCGTCGGCCCTGGACCAGTTAAGCGGCGAACTGCACGCCAGCACTCAAGCGGTACTGATCGAAAACAGCCGCGTGCTGCGTCAGGCGGTACTCGAACGCCAACTGAGTGCGCAAGGCCACCGAGGGGCTCAGCCCAAGGAGCTGAACCAAGGCGCTTGGGTGCAACTGCCGCGCCAGTCCGGCCAGCTCGCAGGCGATAGCAACACCACGCGCACCGCCCACAGCAGCACAGGCCTGTTGGTGGGGTTCGATCACACGCTGGAACAAGGCACGCGCCTGGGCGTGGTTGCCGGCAGCGGCAGCACCGATGTAAAGACCCAAGGCCGCGGCAAGGCGAGTGTCGACACCTATCAACTGGGCCTGCACGCAGGTCACAACTGGAACGCTTTTGGTTTGTATGGCGGCATCGCGTATGCGCAACATGAGGTCCAGACAAAACGTCGCGTCAGCTTCCCGGGCGTAGACAACCACCTGAGCGCCAAGTACGTCAGCCGCACCGTGCAGACGTTTGCCGAGGCGAACTACACGTTCAGCCACGACAGTTGGGATTGGCAGCCGTACCTGCAATTGGCCAATGTGCAGCAGCGCAGCGAAGGGTTCAAAGAGCGCGGCGGCATAGCGGCATTGCGTGGCAAGCGCTCTAAAGAGAGCGTCAACCTGACCACCGGCGGCGTGCGGGCCAACCTCGACCTGGGCAAAGCGCAGCTAGGCCCGTCATGGCTGAGCCTGCGCGGCGGCCTGGCTTACACGCATGCCAGCGGCGACTTGCAATCCACTACCCAGGCAGCCTGGGACGGCGGACGCGTGATG
>NZ_VUAZ01000239.1 GCF_009296165.1 Pseudomonas kitaguniensis
TTTTGGATGGGCGCTCCATAGTCCTCATCGAACTTGCTGTGAGTCGTGCACGCAGCCAAGTGATACGCGCGAGCAGTTCCAGAGCATTAAAATCTAGTAATCACTCAACGAGTTCGCCAGTAGGGAGGCCTTAAATACGTGGCGCAAAAACGCTCGTCGCCTAACGCTGACCTTGTTGAACCGGACGAAATCCATGCTGCTGGCTAGCCGCCTGAGTTCAGTCCAAGCGGGACTGCGCTTCGCGACTTCTGATAAGGTCGGTTTCATGGATGATCATGACAAGGTGTCAGTTGTGGCAAAACCAGTAGCGCTTTTAACCGCTTCGACCCGATGCCCAATGCCAGGCAGGCATGGAGTTGGTCAGGAACCTCAGAGCCCAAACATACTTACTTCCCCCTCCGGCACCGCAAGAATGAAGAAGCTGATTGCCCTGATTGTGTTGGCTTTGGTGGCCGTGCTCTACGT
The DNA here is from genome assembly GCF_009296165.1 of Pseudomonas kitaguniensis. GTDB lineage: Bacteria > Pseudomonadota > Gammaproteobacteria > Pseudomonadales > Pseudomonadaceae > Aquipseudomonas > Aquipseudomonas kitaguniensis. Next base: position 466 of record NZ_VUAZ01000239.1, read on the forward strand.
TGGGTATTACCAAGCGCTGGAAGACGCAGACGTTGAAACCATCCTGTTCATCAAGAAGCATCCAACGTTTCAGATGAAGTTTTACAA
>NZ_VUAZ01000024.1 GCF_009296165.1 Pseudomonas kitaguniensis
AAATCCACAGCCGACGGGCGGTCGAGGGCTGCGAGTAGTCAATAACCGCTAGGCGATCGGAGCGTTCCTCGCCGTTATTAACCGCGCACTGCACTGCATTCAGAGCGCTTTTCAGTACAGTGGGATTGAGTTCTGGAGCCGAGCGCGCCAGGCTGCTATATAAGTTAGGCGTAGTGCGATTGGCGGCGAGCGCAAGATTGCTCAGCATCGCCAGAGTCAAGGTGATCAAGCCGAGACGGCGCATTAAAGTCAGCATCTGCGGTACTTCCCCCGGCCGTGGATTGGAGCCAAGTCAATTGTTCAAAAAACACGCATGTTACTTGAGCCTTTGCCTGCTCGTTGCACCACTGGTCGCCACAGCGGATGAGTTGCCGCTGGGCGAGGTTGCGGTTATTCCTGCCAGCCCTGTGCAACAGGCGCTCGCGCAGTTGGCCAGCGTTTGCCCCGGCCTTGCCCCGCCTATCGATGCGGCGGCGCAATTGCGTTTGCAAGCGCTGTACCAGCAGCAGGGTGATGTACCGCTGTGGTCTGACGAAGATCGGCGCCAGGCATTGCACGCGCAGTTGCTGATGCTGGCCGACGATGGCCTGGACCCGGCGAGTTACAGCCTGCCGAACGCGGACGCCACGGGCAACGTGCTGTGCGCCGACATCAGCACCAGCCAGCATTACCTGCAAGCCTTGCAAGACCTGCATTACGGGCGTTTGCAGCAATCGCGTTTCGAGCCACTGTGGCATTCGCAGCCGCCCGTGCGCGACCCGAATACCGAGGTGCTGGCTTTTGCCGCGAGCGGCCTGCAAAACATGGCCCAGGCGTTCGATCAAGCGCGCCCCAGCGCCGATCTTTACCGTAGTTTGCGCAACGCCTATTCCAGCGTGCGCCTGCAACCGTTGCCGCATTGGGGGGCCGTCGCCGCCGGCCCGTTATTGCGCCCTGGCATGGAAGACCCGCGCGTGCCGGAGCTGGCGCAGCGTTTGTACAGCGGCGGCTATTTGGCCAAGGCGCCCACCGGCAACGGCAAGCAGTATCAGGATGAACTGGTCAAGGCGGTCAAGGCCTTCCAGCTCAGCCACTCGTTGCAAGCCGACGGCGTGATCGGTGTGGGCACGGTGGCCGAGCTCAACATCAGCCCGGCGATGCGCCGCGACCAGTTGCGCATCAACCTTGAGCGGTTCCGTTGGCTGGCCCAGGACCTGGAGCCCGAAGGCGTGCTGGTCAACGTCGCCGCCGCGCAACTCAGCGTTTACCAGAGCGGCATTCCGGTGTGGCAAACGCGCCTGCAAGTCGGGCGTGCCGAACGCCAGACGCCGTTGCTCAAATCACGCATCACGCGGCTGACCCTCAACCCGACCTGGACGATTCCGCCGACGATCATGCGCGAGGATAAACTGCCGGCCATCCGTTTGAACCCGGAATACCTGCGCCAGCAGAACCTGCAGGTGCTCGACGCCGAAGGCAATGCGCTGGCGCCGGAGCAGATCGACTGGGCGCGCCCCGGCAACATTCTATTGCGCCAGGAAGCCGGCCCGCGCAACCCGCTGGGCAAGATCGTGATGCGCTTTCCCAACCCGTACTCGGTGTACTTGCACGACACGCCGAGCCAGCCGCTGTTCACCAAGGGGCCGCGTGCGTTCAGTTCAGGCTGCGTGCGGGTTGAGCAGCCATTGCTGTTGCGCGACCTGCTGGTGACCCCGGCCGAACGCGCGCGCACCGATGAGCTGTTGGCCACGGGCGTGACCCACGAATTCAGGCTGGCCACGCCCGTGCCGGTGCTGTTGGGCTACTGGACGGTGGAAGTCGATCGTCAGGGCGAGTTGGTGTATGCGCCGGATATTTATGGGCGCGACCTGGTATTGATGAAGGCCATGGGCACAGTGCTTTGAGGCGTAAGCTGTAATCTGTGGGGTGGCAAGCGGGCTTTTGTGGGGAGCGGGCTCGCCACACAAACCCGGCACTTCACCCAAGGCTAACCCGCGCCAGAATCAGTGCAACAGCCTCTTGCGCCGTCAGCAGCGCCGTATCAACCGTCAACGGCGTCTCATCCCAAACCTCATACTCATGCGCTGCTACAGATTGCCAACTCGGCGGCACTAGCCCTGGAATATCACCCGCGCGGCTTTCCACGCGGCGCTGGTGTTCTTGCCGATCAGAGCAAATCACCTGAATACCCAGCAACTCAACACCCGCCTGCTGGGCGACCACTGCCCACGCCTCGCGGCTCTCGCGCACAGGGTTCACACAATCGGCGATCACCGCGCGGCCCAAGCGCAAATTGCTCAGCGCCACTGCATTCGCCACGGCATAACCGCTGGCGCCGACATCGCCGGCCAATACACCCGAACCGCGCAGCGCCTGCTCTATCACATCAATGCGCAGATAAACCGCACCCGTTCGGCGCGCCAGTTCGCTGGCAATCGTGGTCTTGCCGGTGCCGGGCAGGCCGCTGAAGACAATAAGCATCATTAATCCTTTAAGACGAGGCCGGTCAGTCTAGCCGTGCTTACTTCAAATAGCAGGCGCTGATCCAATCCGCTGGCTGGGCCGCCAATTGCTTGGCCACCGGCAAATAACGCGGGTTCAACTGCGCCGCCAGCCAAAACAGCGTCGCGCTGCTTTTGGGCTCCCACGTACCGCTGTAGCCGGCTTCGCCAACGCCTGCGCGGGCTTTGTCGAATGGCACGTGGGTGTGCACGAATTCCTGGTGGCTGCGTTGCCCACTGGCATACGGCACCAGCCAATCCAGGGCGGCGCCCAACGAAGCGCCATTCGCAGTGATGTTCAGCCAGTCGCCGCCGATGCCGTAGGGTTTGGCTGCCAAGGCGGCTTGCACCAGCGGCTCCAGGTCATACACCACATAATGCAGGGCATCGCGGTCGTGGAAGTCCGTCACCGAGCCGTCGGCCAGGATGTTATCGGCGACCTGCTGTTTAAACAGTTGGTGAGCCTGCTCCAGCATGGCCCGATCGCCCAATGCGGCGGCGGCCACGCTGATCAATTTGACGCGATGGCTCTGCCAATTATTGGTTTGAGTGGTTTTTTTTGGCCCATGCACTTGCTGAATATGCGCGATATAACCGTTGCCCAGCGTGCTGATCAAGCGACGGCTGGCGTCGCGGGTTTGCGCGCGCAAACTGTCGGCCGTGAGTGCATAGGCCGTGATCAGCATGTCGAGGTTGGTTTCGTCGATCGGGTTGAAGTCCGGCTGATACACCTCGGCCCACGCGGCGAGGTAGTCGTCGACTTGCTTGAGGTAACGCGGGTCACCACTCAAGCGCCAGGCCAGCGCCGCCTGACGCATCACCGGCCAGTCCTTTTCGGCGGCAATACTGGCGTCGCGAATGCCCTGGTGAGGCAGCGTGCCTTCGGTGTGCACATGCGGCAGCGGCGCCGGCTGATCGGCCACATGCCGTTGGGCAGCGGCCAGAAAGGCTTTGGTCGCCGGGTTCGACGCCGCCGGTTGGCACAGGCTGGGCGGTTGCGCAGCCGCTGTGGCCGCCTGGTAAAACGCAGCCAGCAGGGCGGCCAGCGCGAGGTTGGTTTTTTTCATCGCAAAGTCTGCCGAACGAGGTCGCGCCCACGCTAGCACAGGGCCGAATCGGCGTTGATGAAACTGCCGTATGCTTAGCGTTCCATTCAGCTCGCCGCCGCGCGCATCAAGTTCTAGAATTTCACGGTAAACGTGGTGCCGTTGGTCGCGCAGGAACTCACCGCCACATCGCCGCCATGCACCCTGGCGAGCTCGCGCACGATATACAAACCCAAGCCCACGCTGCGCACATCGCTGCCTTGGTCGGTGCCACGTGTCATCGGCTCGAACAGCACCGCTATCAGCGCTGCGGGGATCACCGCGCCATGGTTGTGTACCGAGATCTCGCAGCCGCCGGCGCCCAGACGCGAGGTGATGGTGATCGGCCTGAGCAGGTCGCCATACGCCACGCTGTTGGCCACCAGGTTGCCGATAATTTGCTGCACACGGTCGGCGTCCAGGCAAGCCTGGCCAGTGCCTTCGGCTTGATGCTCTAGCGTGGCCTTGGGAAACGCCACGCGCAGTTCGTCTACAGCGCGCTGAATCACCTCGTGCAAGTCCAGCGCCGCCGCCTTGATCGTGATGCCGTGGCCAACGCGCGCCTGGGTGAAGTCCAGCAGGTCGGCGATCATGCGCTGGGCGCGTTCGGAGGACTGGGCGATATGGCCCAGTAATTGGCTCTCTTTGGCGGTGCGTTGGTCACGGCTGAGAAAGTCCGACGCCATGCGGATGGCCGTGAGCGGATTCTTCAAGTCGTGACTGACGATTGCCACCATCTGCTCGGCAAACAAAGCGCGGCGCTGGGCGATGGCATACGCCTCGCTCAACTCGGCCTGGGCCTGTTGCAAGGCGATTTCGGTGGCGGTGCGTTCCTGCAAGCGGGCTTCGGCCAGGTTGCGCGCGTTGAGCAACTCGCGTTCGTACTTGTCGCGGTCGGTGGTGCCGAACAGCGCCAGGTCGTAGACCACAGCGCCAGCCTGTTCGCGCTTGTTGCCATTGAGCAGCACGGTCACCTTGCGCCCGTCGCTGTGCAGCATGTCGAGCTTCACTTCGCTGACGCCGCCGCGCAGGCGCAGCATCGGCGCCAAGTGGGTCTGGTGGAAAATCCGCCCGCCCATCGTCAACAGGTCTTGAAAGCGCCGCCCACACAGCTCGGCAGCACTGAACCCGAACCATTCGCTGAACCGCGCATTGGCTTGCAGGATCGTGCCGTCTTCTGCCGTGACGGCGAGGGCACAGGCGGCGCTGTCGAACAGCTCAGACGGCATCGGCGATAGCCCACGGGGCCAGGAAGGTTTCCATCGCCGCCGCGCACGCGTGCGGCACGCTCATGTGCGGGCAGTGACCGACGTTGTCGAGCAGGCAATACGTGCTGTTGGGCATCACACGGTGCAGGTATTCGCCCACCGCCACCGGCGCGATCAGGTCGTCGCTCGATTGCAAGATGAGCACCGGTGTCGTCAGGCCGATCACGTCCTGGCGGTTGTCCGACATAAACGTAACACGCGCAAACTGCTTGGCGATGTGCGGCTCGGTGCGGCAGAAGCTGTCTGCCAGCTCTTCGCCCAGCGCCGATTGGCCAGTAGAGCCCATGATCACCGGGGCCATGCTGCTTGACCAGCCGAGGTAGTTGCTGTCGAGGGTGTCGAGCAACTCGTCGATGTCGTGACGCGTGAAACCGCCAACGTAACCGACGTCATCAATGTAACGCGGCGAGGGGCCGACCATCACATGCGCGGCGATGCGCCCTGGCGCCATGCGGTCGGCGAGGGTGCCGATCATCGCGCTGACCGAGTGGCTGACCAGAATCACCGGGCCTGCGCCGAACGCGTCGATAATCTCGTTCAAGTCCGTCGCATAGCCGCTCAGCGAGCTGTACTTGACCGTGTCGAAAGCACTCAGGTCCGACAGGCCGGCGCCTACCAGGTCGTACATGACCACGCGGAAGCGGTCGACGAATTGCGGCGCCAGGTAATTCCACAGTGTCTGGTTGCAGCCGAAACCGTGGGAAAACACCAGCGTCGCCGTGCCGTTACCCATCACACTGACATTGTTGCGGTGCTTCAGGTTCATGCGCGCTCTCGTAGATGGCGTATTGCTATGCGTGCGCGCAGTTTAGATAGTCGCGCGCGCGGGGTCACGCGTTATAGCGCCGATCAGACGAAGTCGGCACCTTGAGCAGCAGCATCAGGCCAGCACGATATAGTCATTCTGCTGAATAATCGGTCGATGCACGCCTTGCACCAGGTGAATATAGCGACCGTCTACCAGGTCAATCGGCAGGCAGTCGTCAATATCCATCACCGCGTCGGTGTGGGCCTGGGACCAGTGGCGCAACATCTGCTGCTTGCCCTTGCTGGTGGCTTCGCGTTTGTTGCGGGCGACCACCAACAGGTAATGATGGGCCTCGCCAAACGCGTTGGCTTCATAGCCGCCGAGGTTGATGAAGTACAGGCGTTGCGCATCCGCCTGGGGCGCCAGGTGGCTGACTTCGACCTTCCAGCCGTCGACGCCATCGACCGCCATCCATGAATCTACATGCACACCCTTGGGGCTGCCGAACCATTCTTCGCGCAATTGCGGGTAAGTGGCTTGCAGCGTTTCCGCTACCGCGAACACCACATCGTGAACTTCAATTTTAGCCCGTGGGTGTTTACCCCCGAGCATGACGACAAACAGCATTGCAGGTTCTTCCTGGCGACATGGCAAAGGCTAACGATACGTCGATTGAAGCTTTTTGTCCGGTCACTTCGATTAAGCGACTTGCAAAGTCGCTGTTTTTTTAAAACTTTATAATGACCTGTTAGCGATCCGTCATAAAAACGTCATCACGTTTTAATTGATTTGATTAACGCCCGAGCTTACGGTTACCTGCTGGTTTTTTAAGCCTGCACTCATTTACGCTAGAGGCGTGTGCTTATAAAACTGGCCTATATTTTTCTGACTATTACATTACGAGGATAATATCGATGGCGTACACAGTGAAGCAGTATGGCTGGATTCGTGACTTACCCGATCACCGCGATCATTTGTATGCTGCGCCCCCCGCGATGTTGGCGGCACTGCCGCCTTCGGTTGACCTTCGACCCCAATGCCCGCCGGTCTACAACCAAGGCCAGCTGGGCAGTTGCACTGCAAACGGGATCGCCGGAGCGATTCAATTTGATCGCATGAAGCAAAAGCTTACGCCGCTGTTTGAACCCTCCCGGTTGTTCATTTATTACAACGAACGTGTGATTGAACACACCGTCGACTCAGACAGCGGAGCGATGATCCGTACGGGGATAAAGAGCGTCGGCGTGCAAGGCGATTGCCCTGAGTCGGAGTGGCCTTACGATATTACGAAGTTCACCGTAAAGCCACCGCAGAAGTGCTATACCGATGCAAAAAAATATAAGGCAGTTCAATATCAAAAAGTGGCTCAAAACCTGAATCAGATGAAAGGCTGCCTGGCCGCCGGCTACCCGTTCGTGTTGGGATTTTCTGTTTACGAAAGTTTGGAAAGCGAGGAAGTGACAAAAACTGGCATTGTGCCAATGCCCGCATCGACCGAAAAAATGCTCGGAGGGCACTGCGTACTCGCGGTGGGCTATGACGATGCAAAGCAGCGTTTTATTATTCGTAATTCCTGGGGAGAGGCCTGGGGAATGAAAGGCTACGGCACATTGCCGTACGGTTACCTCATGAATGAGAATTTATCCTCAGACTTTTGGACCATCAGGATTGTCGCGGCCTAGCGCTGGTAATGGCATCACCCGCGGGCAGAAACGGCGCCGTCCCCGGTGGCCGTTTTTGCCTCATCCTGGGCTCGCCAGTGACCGGGCGGCGCCAGTCGTCCCATCCGCAAGTACCGGCCAGTTCGTGCGTCCAGATAATCTTGCGATAGCTGAAGTGCATATCTTCCACATGCGTGATGATGATTGATCGAAGACAGTGCAGATCATTAAAGGCTTATACACCCTTAATTGCGCGCCCTGATAAAACCAGAGGGTAGCCAAACTGGGCGCATTGTATTGACGTAAGTTTAAACGCTGCTCGGGTGCTTTAAATGAAATGGCTTGCGCGCCCGTGTGCAGTTATTGGCTCATGCTGTGCCTGCGCCTGGCGTTTGAGTATCAGGATGAACTGAGTTGTCGAGGCGCGGCTACGCTGCGCAACATCCTGCGTAGGGCTTTGTTTGTATGGGCTGTAGGGAATTGCTTAAGTGCTGGTCGGGCACTTGCTGAATGCTTTTGGCATGGCTAAGGTTTGCTCACTTCTGCAAACGCTCTACACGGCGTTAAACGCATCAGGCTGCGCGTCTGAAGTTTTATCAGTGAGGCGCTTATTATTTTATTTCGGACGTGGCTCAGTCATGGGTTACTCAGGTGCTGTGTGTGCTTATTACCTTGAACTTGCTGTATCGCCCTGCTCGCAACGCAATATTGCCGGCAGCGATATATAGGTTTCAAGTGAGTACCCATTCCTGGAGTTAGAACTGGGCAGCCTGCAATAGATCACGAAAAACACGCCCATCGAGCAGGCGCTGGCAGATGACGATTCCCGTGCTCGGGTATTGGCGAGCTTGGGTTAAGCGCGCCCTGCGCCTGACATTCTCAGTAAAAGGACACTGACACCATGAACACCCGACCGCAGTTGCTACCGGCTCGAACCGCTGACGAACACAGCATGCTCGACAGCATCATTGCGCAGACGTTTTTGAGCGTGGATGACGAGGCGTACGGCATTGCCAGGCGGGGTGTTGCTGCGTTTATCGAAGAGCTGCTCAAACCGCAGAACCGCGGCGAGCCGGTGAAAAAACGCCTGGTTGATCGAATGATTGCCGAGATCGACGTGAAACTCAGCCTGCAAATCGATGAGATTCTGCATCACCCGGATTTCCAGGCGCTGGAGTCTGCCTGGCGGGGGCTTCAATTGCTCGTCGACCGCACCAACTTCCGTGAAAACATCAAGATCGAACTGCTGAATGTTTCACGGCGTGACCTGCTGGACGACTTCGAAGACTCGCCGGAAATCACTCAGGCCGGGCTCTACAAGCATATCTACAGTGCTGAGTACGGCCAGTTCGGTGGCAGCCGGTGGGCGCGATTATTGCCAACTACTTTCTGTCGCCCGGTGCGCCGGATGTAAAGCTGATGCAGTACGTGTCGAGTGTGGCCAGCATGGCCCATGCGCCGTTTATTGCTGCGGCCGGGCCGGGGTTTTTCGGTTTGGAAAGCTTTACCGACCTGCCTGACCTGAAGGATCTCAAGGATCATTTCGAAGGCCCGCAATTTGCCAAATGGCAACGCTTCCGTCAGAGCGAAGAGGCGCGTTATTTAGGCCTGACGCTGCCGCGTTTCCTGTTGCGAACCCCTTACGATCCCCTTGAATGCCCGGTCAAAACCTTTGCCTATCAGGAAAACGTGGTCAACAGCCACGAGCACTACCTGTGGGGCAATACCGCCTTCGCGTTTGCCACGCGATTAACCGACAGCTTTGCGCGTTACCGCTGGTGCCCAAACATTATTGGCCCGCAGAGCGGTGGCACGGTGGAGGATTTGCCCCTGCATCACTTCCAGAGCATGGGTCAAATCGAAACCAAGATTCCTACCGAAGTGCTGGTTTCGGACCGCCGCGAGTACGAACTCGCCCAAGAAGGTTTTATTGCCCTGACCCTGCGCAAGGGCAGCGATAACGCGGCGTTCTTTTCTGCCAGCTCTGCGCAGAAACCGAAAAGCTTCGGGGTGAGTGCCGAGGGCAAAGCCGCCGAGTTGAATTACCGCCTGGGCACACAGTTACCGTACATGATGGTGGTCAATCGCCTGGCCCATTACCTCAAGGTACTGCAACGCGAGCAATTGGGCTCGTGGAAGGAACGTACCGACCTTGAGCTGGAGCTCAATAAATGGATCCGCCAGTACGTCGCCGACCAGGAAAACCCCAGCGCCGAAGTGCGCGGGCGGCGCCCGTTGCGCGCTGCGCGTATCGCGGTGAGTGATGTTGAAGGCGAGCCTGGCTGGTACCGCGTCAACCTCAGCGTACGGCCGCACTTCAAGTACATGGGCGCGGACTTCACGCTGTCGCTGGTCGGCAAACTCGAAAAAGCATGAGAAAAGCTCAGGGGATACCCGATTATCGCAGCCTTTTCGAGCGCCTCGAAGGCCGTATACCCGCGCAGGTCGATAGCCTGACGTCGGTGGCCAGGCACCTGCAGAACATGCTCGGCACACGTGCCGGCAGCGTGCTGGCGCTGCCTGACTACGGGCTGCCCGACCTCAACGATATGCGCTTGAGCCTGCACGAATCATTAACCCAATCGCGCCTGTCGATTGAACGTTTTATCCAGGCCTACGAACCGCGTTTGAGCAAGGTGCGTGTCATCGCCTTGCCGGAGGCTTGCGACCCTTTGGCCTTGGCCTTTGTGATTGAGGCGGCGCTGGTCATCGACGGTGTGTTGCAAGCGGTTGTGTTCAATGCGCGGTTGAGTGGCGGCGGGTGCGTCGAGGTATTACCTGATGGCCTTTAACCGCTTTTACCAAAGTGAGCTGAGTGCCTTGCGCACACAGGGGCGGCGGTTCGCTGAACGCAACCCCGCGTTGGCGCCGTTTCTCGCCGATGCGGGCCAGGACCCGGATGTAGAGCGCTTGCTGGAAGGCTTTGCGTTCCTGACCGGGCGCTTGCGCCAGAAGCTGGCTGACGAGCTTCCCGAGTTGACGCATTCGCTGATGCATTTGCTGTGGCCGAACTACATGCGACCATTACCGGCTTTCAGCATCTTGCAGTTTGAGCCGCTGAAACACGCGTGCGCCACGGTGCGCGTTGATCGGGATACGACGGTTGAAAGCGTGCCGGTCAACGGTGAGCGCTGCCGCTTTCGCACCTGCTACGCGACCCAGGTCATGCCGTTACAACTGAGCCGCCTGGAGTACCTGCCTCAAGGCCCCCGCACACTGCTTAACCTGCGCCTGGCGATGAGCGCCGAGGGCCATTTCGGCGAGTGGTCATTCGACCGATTGCGCTTGCACCTGGCGGGTGAGCGAGCTGTCAGCCAGGGTTTGTACCTGAGCCTGTTGCGGCATCTGGACGGCATTCAACTGCTGCTGCTTGACCACGAGGGGCGCCCGATACACGCAGGCGATGGGCAAGCGTTATCGCTGCGCCTTGCCGCGAGCCAGGTACAGCCCGTGGGGTTTGACGCGGATCAGGCGCTTATTCCCTATCCGCCGAACACCTTTCACGGTTACCGGCATTTGCAGGAATATTTTGCGTTTCCCGACAAGTACCTGTTCGTTGATGTGACGGGCTTCGATGCATTGCAATCGTTGCCTCACGAATTGCTCAAGCAGGCGCGGAGTGTGGAGCTGCGATTTGAACTGCGCACCGCCGAACATCAGCCGCAGTCGCCCAGCCTGGACAACGTAAAGCTGTATTGCACGCCAATCGTCAACCTGTTCAAGCAGGACGCGGTGCCGATTCGCCTCGACGGCAAGCAAGATGAATACCTGCTGGTACCCGGTGGGTTTGCACGCGGTAACGCCGAGGTGTTTTCGGTTGACCGCGTGACCGGCTGGCGACCCGGCGGGCTGGGTTACCAGGCGTATGTGCCGTTCGAATCGTTTGAGCATGACCGCGAAGGTGGCGGCTTGGCGGGTGCGCCCAGCTACAGCATTCGCCAACGCTCATCGGTGCAACACGCCGAACTGGATACCTGGTTGAGTGTTGGTATTGGCCCCAGGCAGGCTCAGGAAACGCTGTCGGTCGAGCTGACGTGCACCAACCACAACGTGCCACGGCAGTTGCAGGTGGGGCAGATCAACCAGTCGTGCGAGCAGACGCCGGCGTTTCTGTCGTTTCGCAATATCAGCGTACCGACCGCGAGTTTCGCACCGCCGCTGGACCAGGACTTTCTGTGGAAGCTGATCAGCAACATGTCGCTCAACTACCTGTCATTGACCGACACCCGCGCCCTCAAAGTCATCCTCGAAACGTACGACGTGCCGAGTTATCACGACCGCCAGGCGCACAACGTCAGCCAGCGAAAGCTGGATGCGTTAAGCAGCGTCAGCCATGCAGCCGTCGACCGCATGTATCGCGGGCTGCCGATCCGCGGTTTACGCGTCGACCTGAACCTTGACGCCAACGGCTTCGCAGGCCAGGGCGACCTGTTTGTTTTCGCCTCGGCCCTGAATGAGTTTTTTGCCCTTTACGCCAACCTGAATTCGTACCACGAACTGCGGGTCACCAGCACACAAGGAGACGTGTACCTATGGCCACCCCGGATGGGCCAGCAGCCCCTGCTTTAACCGAACTGACGCGGGTGATCCGTGAGTACTCGCTGTTTCAGGCGGTATTGCAGGTGATCGAACGCCTGCGCGACGCCCACCCGTTGCTCGATGACGACGCCCTGTACGACCACATCGAGTTCCAGGCCAACCCGGGTTTGGGCTTCCCTGGGCACGACATCGATCGCGTGGAGTTTTTTCTCGAACGTCATCAATTACGCGCGCGCCTTCGCCTCAACGTGCTCGGCTTGTTGGGTGCCGGCTCGCCACTGCCTGCGTTTTATCAAGAGCAGACGGGCGGCAGCACCACGCGCGACTTTCTGGACGTGTTCCACCACCGCTTGCATCGGCTGATGTTGCCGATCTGGCGTAAATATCGCTATCGGGCGTGTTTTCGCGAGGGCGCCAGCGATGCGTTTTCCGAGCAGATGTTTGCATTGGTCGGCTTGGGCAGTCGGCAGATTCGTGACGCTGCGCACCTTGACTGCAAACGCCTGCTGCCCTGCCTCGGGTTGCTGAGCCTGCGCGCGCATTCGGGCGCGCTGATCGAAACCGTACTGCGTCACTACTTCACGCTCGGTGGTGTGTTCATCGAGCAGTGGGTTGAACGCAGCGTGATCATCGACCACACGCAACGCAATCGACTGGGTGCAGCGAATAACGTGCTCGGCGAGGACCTGTTGCTGGGGCATCGGGTCGCCGACCGCAGCGGTAAATTCCGGGTGCATGTGCAGGGCTTGAGTTGGCAGCGCTTTCACCAATTCCTGCCTGACGGCAGCGCTTACAGGCCGCTGTGTTCAATGGTTCGGCTGACGGCAAGAGGCCCATTGGAATACGACGTACGCCTGGGGTTGGCCGCAGGCGAGGTGAAGCCTTTGCATATTGGTGAACGCAACGTCTGTCGCCTCGGGTGGACCAGTTGGCTGGGGCACGAGAGTGCCGACGGCGTGGTCACCCTCGCCGCAAATACTCATTAGGGGCTGATGCTTATGACCACTCTAGACCTGCAACAACGGCTTCGCACAGGGCCGGCCGGTAAGGGCCGCGCAGCCTGCGGGGAATGCTGAATGACCTATCTGTGGAACCTGCGCTTCGCCGCCGGCCGCATCTTCATGGGAGATACCTGATGCCTGACCGTCCGTGGCAAGCCTTGGTGCTTGTGCTGTGTTTGTTGAGCGGCTGTAACGCCAATTACGTGTTTGATGATGCTGACTATCGTCCCTTGGGTGACTCCCAAGTGACCCAGCGCGGCCAATGAAGAGGGTCTGCCATGCAATTAGTGCTTGAGGTGTGTGATACCGGAGGCCGTGAACCGTCACTGCGTAAAGTGTTTGACGGCGTAGGCGGCGTAGTGGGGCGGGGGGCTGGTTGCGACTGGGTTATCCCGGACCCCAGCCGATTACTGTCAAACCACCATGGGTTGGTCAGCCACCGTGATCAGCGGTACTTTTTGACCGACATCAGCAGCAACGGTATCCGCTTCGTGGGCAGCGGCAAGCCGCTGCAAAAAGGCCAGGCGCACTTGATCGTTGAGGGCGATGCGTTCCAACTGGGGCCGTTCGCCCTGCGTGCGCGGCTGGTTGAGCGCGTGGCCGAAAGGGCGCCGCTGCAGGTTCCAGTGCCCTGCGCCGAACGTGCGGTGATCCCGGACGACGCGTACCTGGGCCTGGACCCGCTTCACGCCCTCGACCGCCAAGCGCTGCAACAGGCATCCTCGGCTGAACTGGATGCGTTGACCTTGCCAACCGACGTCTGCGCGACATGGGCGCAGCGTGGCTCAGTGGCGCAGGAACATCTGGCGATACCCACGCTGGCGATTCCCCCGCCAGCGGTGGAACCTGTGCGGCCGCGTGTGTCTGCGGCCCACGTCGACGAAACCTTCTGGGCGCAGTTCGCGCAGGCGCTGGGCATCTGCCTGGATACACTTGATACGGCTGGCCGTGAGGCGTTGGCAATCAACGCGGCGCGTGCGCTGAGGCACGCCATCAGCGGTCTGCAACAGAGCCTGCGAACGCACCAGGAACTCAAGCATGAGCTGAACCTGGGCGGCACTGGCCCGCCGCGCAAAAACCCCAATCCGCTGCATGAAAGTGTGGATGTCGAGGCGGCTTTGGCAGCGTTGCTGGGCACCGCCGAGTCGGCGCAACCGAGTGCCGAGGTGGCCATTGCGCAAGTCTGCCGGGAGCTGCAAGTGCACCAGGTCGCCCTGCTGGTAGCAAGCCGCACGATGGCGCGCACGGCGCAGGCGGCGTTTGCGCCTGGCCACTTGCTGCGTTGCTTTGAACGTGACGCCACGCCCTCCAGGTTTTTTGCCGACGGGGCGCATTGGCGCGCCTACCAGCGGCACTACCAACGGCTGGTTGACGAGCAAGCGTTGAGTGCGCAGGCAGTGCACCCCGACTTCATCAACGCTTACGAGGAGCAGGTGCGGTTGGCCGGCGCGTTGTTCGCCGGGTACTCAGGATGACGCTGATGAACCGCGCCAGCGTTGCGCTGATGTGGGTCGTCATGGGTCTGCTGGCGGGGTGCAGCAGCCTGTCACCGTTTTCGACGTTGACCAAACTCGACCTGACGTTGACCGCCAGCGAACAGCTTAACCCCGACCTCAACGGGCGCCCCTCGCCGGTGGTGGTGCACCTGCTTGAGTTGCAGCACCCGGTTGCCTTCGAACACGCGGATTTTTTCAGCCTGTATGAGCGTGCCGAGCTGGCGCTGAGCAAAGACTGGGCGCGCAGCGAGGAACTGGAGTTGCGTCCCGGCGAGCACGTGGCATTCAAGCTCAGGAGCGAGCCGCAAAGTCGCTACGTCGGGGTAGTCGCGGCTTACCGCGACTTGCCCCATGTGCAATGGCGATGGGTACTGGCGTTGACCCCACAGCAAGTGACGCGAGCGCATCTGGTGCTTGATGAGTCGGGTATTCGCCTGGCTGACCCACACGTTGGCCTGGCGGAGAAGTGATATGCACGTTCATAAGGTTATCTGGCAGGAAGGCATGTTGCTGCGCCCGCAGCACCTGCAACACAGCGATCGTTACTACGATCAGCAGCTCAACCGCACCCGTTTGCTGGGCAGTGACGCCTGGGGGTTTCTGACCCTGGACATCGACGTGCAGTACCTCAACATGGGCAAGCTGGTGGTCAATCACGCCAGCGGCGTATTGCCTGACGGCAGCCTGTTCGAACTGACCACGGCCATGCAACCTCTGGTGTTGGACGTGCCGGCCAGCTCGGGAAGGCAAGCGGTTTACCTGGCCCTGCCGATGGCAACCGGCAATCAGGTCGAAACCCGCACGCCGGGGCAGCGCGACGTATTGGCGCGCTACATCACCAGCGACATCGACGTCGGTGACTCAAACACCGGCCTCGATTCCAGTTGCCGGATCAGTTGTGCACGGCCCGACTTTCGCCTGTTGCTGGGCGAGCAACCGAGTGATCAGGCCTACGTGAAGCTGAAAATTGCGCAGGTGTTGGACGCCTCCAGCGAAGAGGGGATCAGAATCGATACTGATTTTGTGCCGACGTTCATCCATCTGCAGGGCTCGGGTTTTGTATCGTCATGCCTTAAAGAAGTGATCAGCCTGCTCGCCAGCCGGGGTGATGCGATTGCCGAGCGCATTCGCGGCAAGGGCGCGACCGCGAGTGCCGAGGTGGGCGACTTTCTGCTGTTGCAATTGATCAATCGCACCGAGCCGGTGTTGCGTCACTACCTGGCGCAGGCGCACGTGCGTGCCGAGGCGTTGTACCGTGCGCTGTTAGCCATTCTGGGCGAGCTGTCGACGTTTGCCAGTGACAGCAAACGCGCCTGCCTGGAGCTGCGTTACCTGCATGGTGACCAGGGCGCAAGCTTTCGCGCGCTGATGGCGCAGATGCGTGCGGTGCTGTCGATGGTCCTTGAGCAGCACGCTATCGAGTTGGCGTTGCAGCAGCGCGAATACGGCGTGATGGTCTGCCCTGTGAGTGATCTCAAGTTGCTCGGTACGGCCACCTTTATTCTGGCGGTCGCCGCGCAGTGTGACGCCGAAGAGCTTCGTCACCGTTTACCGGCCCACCTCAAGATTGGCCCGGTGGAGCGTATTCGCGAGCTGGTCAACCTGCACCTGGCGGGTATCAAGGTCAAGCCGCTGCCGGTGGCGCCACGGCAAATCCCGTTTCACGCCGGTAAAACCTATTTCATGCTCGAACTGAGTGCACGTGATGTCGGGCAGTTGGAGCAATCGGGTGGTTTTGCGTTCCATGTCGGCGGCGAATTTGCCGGGCTGACGCTTAACTTCTGGGCTATCAGGAATTGAACAGCATGCACCTGGACAGTGAATACCCGCAGGATGAAAAAACCGTCTTGCTTGATCGTGACGGCCTCGGCCCGGCGCAGGGGCGGCTAACCGACTTCGTTTCGCCGCCGCGTTTCGAGCAACTGCAAGACCGCATGATTTATGCCGCCGCCGTTCCAGGCGGGCAGCCTTTCAAGGTCGGCCTTAACAGCCTGGTCGCCGCCGCGTGGGGCGTGTTGTCTGAGGTGGTTGAACTGAAGGTCAGCGCCGGCCGGGAAAACCTGCAAGCGCTGAATGAGCGCCTGGCCGCGAGCATCAATCGCTTCGAAGCGCATGCGCTGCACGACGGTGTGGAGAACAGCCAGGTGATTTCCGCGCGCTATGTGCTGTGCAGCGTGATTGACGAAGCAGTGGTCACCACCGCATGGGGCAGTCGCAGCGACTGGTCGAAGATCAGTTTGCTGAGCCGCTTTCACAGCGAAACCTTTGGCGGTGAAAAGTGCTTCCAACTGCTCGAGCGCCTGTCGCGCGACCCGATCAAGCACGTGGCAATCCTGGAATTGATTTACCTGTGCCTGTCGATCGGGTTTGAAGGCAAATACCGCGTCGCCGAGCGAGGCGCGGTGCAACTTGAAGCGGTGCGCGATGCGCTGTATCGGCAGATAAGGCAGGTGCGCGGCGACCCACTCGCGGTGTCGGCGCTGCCAGCCACGTCGAGGCAAACACGGCGCAGGCGGCTGCCGATTATCTCGGCCAGCGGCTTTATGGCATTCGCTGTGGTCGCTTTGCTGGCCATGTATTCGGGCGTTGCCTGGGTATTGGGGCAAGAGCGCGAAACTGTGCTGCACACCTTTCAATCTCCGGCGCCGGAACTGACTCCGACGCCCTTGTAACGCTGGGAACATTGAATGAACGCATTCTTCAAGGGCGCGTGCGCCCGGCTGCGCATAGTTTGGGTTTGGAGCTTGCTACTGGTGCTGTCGAGCGCAGCCCTGGTCTGGTTTTTCGGGCCGCTGCTGGCGATTGACGACCAGCGCTTCTGGCAGGGCTCTACAGCTCGCCTGTTAACCATCAGCGCACTGTGTCTGCTGTGGGGGCTGGCGATGGTGAGGGTGAGTGCCCGCCATACCCTGCGCCCCGCAACCGCTGAACAGCGCACACGTCACCAGCATCAGGGGTCGATAGAGGCTGAGCGCAAGCACCTGCGTGGCCGCTTCAAGGAAGCGCTGCACAGCCTGAAAAGCGCGCGCCTGTACCCTGGGCGCAGCGCGCGGTGGCGCACTGACTTGCCGTGGTACTTGCTGATCGGCAAACAGGGCAGCGGCAAGACCCGTTTGTTGGCGGCGAGCGGGTTGCAATTGCCGCTGGACCGAACCGCAGCGCCCAGCGCAGACGGTGCTGCTGACTGTGACTGGTATTTTGCCAATCAAGGCGTTGTGGTTGAGAGCGCGGGGCGTTATGTGAGCCAACCCGACAGCGCGGTCGATGCGGCGGGTTGGTCGACCTTGTTAGGCCTGCTTAAATCCAGGCGCCGGGCACGTCCGCTGAATGGCGTGGTGGTGGCGTTGTCGGTGCAGACGTTGCTCGCAGACAATGAGCATGACCTGCAACTGCATGCACGGCACATTCACACCCGCTTGCAAGACCTGCAGCAGACGCTGCATGTGGATGTGCCGCTGTACTTGGTGCTGACCCAGGCCGACCGCATTCCGGGCTTTACCGAGTTCTTCGAGACACCCCAAGGCGCTGGCGCGGACGAGGTGCTGGGTGAACTTATTGCCATCAGCAAAGCGGGGGTGCAAATGGCGCAGGTGCGCCAAGCGTTCGAGGCGTTGTTGCAGCGCCTGAGTGGCGAGTTGATCCAGCGCTTGCATCAGGAACGCAATGTTGAGCGGCGTGGCCGCATGCTCGATTTTCCGCAGCAGGTTGCACGCCTCAGCGAACGCTTTTATGGGTTTGTCGAGGTGGCGTTCTCGGCGCAGCGCAATCAACGCATCAATGGCTTGCGAGGTTTTTACCTCACCAGTGCGAGCGAGCGGCGTTCACGCTTTGCCCAAGGCCTGTTTAACCAGGTGATTTTCGCCGAAGCTGATCTGGCCGGGTTGAACGCACGGGAGTATCGGCGCATCGGTTGGCGGCAAGCCGGGTTGGCAATCGCCGTAGGCTTGCTCATCGGGGCGGCAGGCCTGCTCTGGATGCACAGCTATTCGTACAATCATCAGCGCCTGGAGCAACTGGCACAGTTAGGTAAAACCGCTACGCCTGCGCAGCCGGGGGCGGATGAGACGCTGAAGTTGTTGCCGATACTCGATGCGCGGCTGGCGGCGACGCGGGTGTTTCCGGCAGTGGCAGAGGTGCCGTGGATTGAGCGCGCCGGGTTGTTCCAGGGCGAGGTGACTCGCCCACTGTTAGCCAGTGCGTATGAACAAAGCCTGCAGCAGATGGTGGCGCAAATCGCCGCGCTCCTGGAAGTACAGGTGCGCGCAAGCCTGGGCGATCGCGAGCGGTTGTTGGACAGCCTGCGTGCCTACCTGATGCTCAACCTGCGCGAGCGTCGTGATAGCGGGTGGCTGGCGGGGCGTGTGGCGAGCCATTGGTCTGAGCGCTTTGCCGGTGAGACCGCGGTGCAGCGTCGCCTTAATGAACATTTCGGGCGGCTGCTTGAGCAACCGTTTGTGGCAACGCTGGATGATGCGCTGGTCGCCCAGGCGCGCCAGGTGTTACGTGGCGAGTCGCTGGCCGATGTGGTGTATCGCGTGTTGCGTGAGCAGTCGCGCGACCTGCAACCCAACCGTCTCACGGACGGCACTGTGTTGACGGCGCTCGAGGAGCCCATTGCGGGTTTTTACAGCAAACGCTATGTGCAGTATTTCGACAAGCAAGGCCCGCGTTTGCTTAACGCGATTGTCCAGGATAACTGGGTGCTGGGGCAGGCGACCGACCTCAATGCGATGGATATGCGCCGGTTGATGGTCGAAGTCGAGCAGCGCTATTTCAGCGAGTACGCCGATGCCTGGAGCCGTGCGCTGAGCCGCATCAAGCTGCACGACACTGATGGCCTCAGGCAGGGCACCGAACAGCTGGCGAGCCTCACATCGGCGCAGTCGCCATTGGTGCTGCTGTTGCAACAGGTGAGTGAAAACACCCGCTTGGTGCCGGTGACTGAACGCCTGGAAGAGCAGCGCCGTGAAGCCGGCGATGATGCCGCGCGACGCGCCTTGCAGCGCCGTTTCGAGCCCTTGCATCAACTGCTGGATGAGCAGCAAAACCCGGGGGCGGAGTTGACTCAGGCGTTACGTCAGCTGGATGCATTGCACCTGCAACTGGCCGCACTGAACCGCGAAGGTTCACCTGCGCAGGCGGCTTTTCAGATGGTCAAGCGCCGCCTGGAAGGGCAACCCCACACGTTTGGCCAGTTGCGCGACAGCGCCGCGCGCTTGCCGCTGCCGCTCAAGGGCTGGATCGAAGGCCTGGCCGACGATAACTGGCGCCACCTGTTCGATGAGGCGTATGTGCATGTCAACCAACGCTACCAAAGTGAGGTGCACAGCCTGTACGCCAAGGCCATCCGCCAACGCTACCCGTTCAACGCCCACGCGAGCAGCGATGTGGCCTTGAGCGATTTCGAGGAATTTTTCAAACCGCAAGGCGTGCTGGCGCGCTTCCATGAAACGTACCTGCGGCCGTTTATCAGCGTCGACGGCGGGCGCTACCGGTTACGTAGCCTGGATGGCCGCAGCCTGCCGATCTCGCGATCACTGCTGGACCAGTTGTCCAAGGCGCAGACCATTCGCCGAGGTTTCTTCAGCGAAGGCGAGGGCCAGTTGGCGGTCCGATTTACGCTGGCACCCTACAGCCTTGACCAAGCGGTGAGCCGGGCCGTGTTTAGCTTTGGCGGTCAACAGTTGGAGTACCGTCATGGGCCGATTGTGCCAGTGGCGTTCGAATGGCCAAGCACAGTGGAAAATGGTCGCAGCAGCCTGGTATTGGAACGCGGCGCTGCACGGGCGCTGGGCATCGAGAAAAATAGCGGGGCGTGGTCGCTGTTTCGCTTCTTTGACTTGATGCAAAACGAGCCGGCCAGCGGCCGCGATGCGCAGATACTCAAGTCCGACCTTGGCGGTTTGCGGGCGAATTATCTGCTGGTCAGCCAGCGTATGCCCAGCCCGTTCCAGTTGGACACCTGGCGCACGTTCCGCTTGCCGGAGCAGCTATGAGCCCGCGTATGAGCCCGCGCGCCCCCGGCAGTTGCCGACGCACTGTTGGCCGGCGTGACGCTCGGCCCTGGTTCAGGTAGGCGCGGCTCAGCCAGGCACATCATGCAGCTTGCAATATTCGTCCCAGCTCAACCCGGCCATCTGCGCGACCTCTTTGTGCACTTCCAGGCGCTGGGCTTCAAACTCGTCAGCGGAGTGCGCGGTCAGTTTCAGGGTCAACTCCCACGCGAACAGGCCTTGCTGTTCCGCTTCGGCCTCGAAGGCTTCATGCAGGCGTTCAGCACGGTACTGCGCGAGGGTTTCGCCCTTGGCCTGCGCGGCCAACGGGTTGAGGGAGTCGAGTTGCGTGGCGACGTCCGGGTGCTCGTTCAAAAAACGGTCCAGGGCGCGCTGGTGATTATCACCGGGTTGCGACACGTGCGTGTTCCTGTTCAGGTGAGGCAGCGCAGGGCGCTGAGCGTGGCGGGGTGAGGCACCGGGCGCTTGGCCTAGTTGGACGATTGCCGGTCGCTGGTCGACTCGCGGCGAACCGCACGGCGACGCGCGCGCTTTTGCGACCTGCGCTGCATCCAGTGCTGCAAGGGCGTCAACGCGAAGAACATCAGGTACGCGGTGAGTATCAGCGCCAGGTCTATCCATGTCTCGGCAATGGGGCCGATAAACAGCTCGATGACCGCCTTGACCACAAATAACAACGCCATGCAGCCCAGCAGCTGCAAGGCGGTCAGAACCAAGGAGTGCATCGGGGTGCTTCGCTTGTGCTTTTTGATGAGCTTGTCTCCTTTGGGCCTGATTCCATTTCAGGCAATCTCCATTGCGGTCGCGAGTCCGGTGCGCCAAGGCGTGTCACACCCGCGAAGACGGTTAATGGTAACCAATCGATTTGGCTTAGTAGATGAAAGATGTCAGAAAGTTCGTTTTTTTTTGAGAAATCAGCTTAAAGGTCGGCGCGCGCTCTCAAAATACGCCCCGAGGCCGGGTAAAAGCCTTTCGCATGGGCTATCAGGGCGTGTAGCTTGGCTGCAGATTGAGGCTGCCTGCTGCGGGCAGGGAGCAACGGACAGAGGGACGGGTCATGGCGCAAAGGCTGTTCAAACTTTTCCTCACTCAGCGCCTGGCGGCCTTGGCCAGCACTGAATCGTTGCGGGCCATCCGTGAAGGCTTGTTGTGGATTTTGCCCTGCCTGCTGGTGTCGACCGGCTTTTTGATTCTGGCTGAGTGCGCCAGGGTGCTGGGCCTGGACGCGCACGTGGTGGGTTTTTTTTCCGGGCTGCATAACCAAATCAGCTCAGTGATCCCGTTGTTGGTGGCGGCGTCGATTGGTTACATGCTGGCTATCCAGTACCGCCTGCCACAATTACCGGTGGCCTTTTTATGCCTGGCCCATGTGGTCATCGCCACGTTTGTGCTGCGTGACTATCCCAGGGCCGCGGCTACCTTTGTGCTGTTTATTGCTATCGCCTCGCCACTGCTGAATGTGCCGGCGATTGCCTGGCTGCACCGCTTTCGCTGGACGCGCCTGGTCAACGAGGACCTGGTAGGCCACAACCTGCGCGGCACGATCAATATGGTCTTGCCGGGGGTGATAACGGCGTTGGTGCTGGTCGCGCTGCTGTTGTCGCTGTTGCAAATTAATTATGTGGCGCAACTGCAAGGGCCGCAGGTACTCGATGTGCTGCAGTCGCCGTACGGCAGCGGCTTGTTTGTGACCTTGATGAATTCGCTGCTGTGGTTTTTCGGCATTCACGGTCTGTACGCCTTGCAGCCGTTGTTTGACGTGCTGGACCAGGCGGTGGTGCTGAACGGCGTCGCGCTGGCCGCGAGTGAACCCGTCAAATACGCGCTCAACAGTGGCTTGTTGGGCTGTTTCGCGTTTATCGGTGGTTCCGGCGGTGCGTTGTGCCTGCTGTTGGCGATCTTGCTGTTTTCCAGGAGCCGGTCCACGCGCTTGCTGGCAATGGCGAGTTTGCCGCTGTCGTTATTCAACGTCAGCGAAGTGCTGCTGTTCGGCTTGCCGATTATTCTCAACCCGCGTTTGTTTATTCCGTTTTTGCTGGTGCCGGCGTTAAACACGATGCTGGCATTGACCGTGGTGCAACTCGGTTGGGTCGCACCCGCAGTCGCCAGCGTACCGTTTAATGCGCCGGTGTTGCTGAACGCCTACCTCAGCACTCACGGGGACGTGGCGGCCGTGCTGCTGCAAGTGGCGCTGCTGGGCATCGGCACCCTGGTGTACGCGCCGTATGTACGTGCGCTGCACCGCCAGGCCAGTGAAGGCGGCACGGTGTACCTCAAGTCGTTTGACATGACCTTTCGCGGCCTTGAAGAGAAAGGCCGGTTGCTTGAGCTGGACCCGGTGTTGGCCTCGCACCAGACGCGCGCACGCGAGGCCAACGAGCTGAGCCGCATCCAGCAGATCAGCGATTACGAGTTTTACCTCGAATTTCAGCCTCAGGTCTCTACCCGCACGGGGCTGTGTACCGGCTGCGAAGCGCTGATGCGCGCCCGCGACAACCAAGGCACGGTGCATTCGCCGTGGGAGTTCCTGCAATGGCTGGAGCAGGCGCGGCTGATGCCGGACGTCGACGTGTGGGTGGCCTCGCAAGCGGTGCGCCAGTACGTGAAGTGGCAAAAGGACGGCTTTGCCTTGCCGATGACAATTAATGTCTCCAGCGCCACCCTGAGGGACACGGTGTACGGCGATCGCCTCGTGGAAATACTCGCCCAGGCGCATGGGCAGGTGTCGGTGGAGATTACCGAGGCCGCGTTGGTCAGCGACATCCAGGCCACCCGCCAGACCATCGACAAACTCCAGGCGATTGGCGCCAAGGTGTATATCGATGACTTCGGCACCGGGTTTTCCGCGTTGAGTTATTTGCACCAGTTCCCGGTGGACTTCATCAAGATCGACCGCAGTTTTGTGGTGGCCCAGCGCGACCCCAAGGGCGCTCAGGTGCTCACCGGCATGCTGCGTCTGTGTGAGGCGCTGAACCTCAGCGTGGTGGTCGAAGGCGTTGAGACCGCCGAGCAGTTGGCGTTTTTCACCACCAGCACCGAGTTGTTTATTCAGGGCTGGTATTTCAGCAAAGCCTTGCCCGGCGAGCAGTTGCCGGGCTTTGTACGCGAGCGTGCGGCGGCGCAGGTTTAAGCGGGCTGCGAGGCGTAGTCGCGCTGGGTCTGTTCGATTTCTTCGAGCAGCGTGTCAATGTCCGCCAGCCGCGCGCGGTTGTCGTGGTCCCACGGGTGAAAGCCTGGTTTGAAGTAGTGCAACCACGGCCGCAGCATGCGCGGGAACACACCCTTGGGGCCGTACAAAAACTTCAGCATGCGCCAGAAGCCCTTTACGTGACCACCGGCCTTGCGGTCGGCGATCAACAGGCGCAGGTGAAAATCAAACACCACCAGCCAGAACAACAGCGTGGTGATCAACATCGTCCCGGTGCGCAATAAATAGCGCGCGGGGCCGGGCTTGATCACGCGGTTCCACACATCGAACGCCACGGCCTTGTGTTCGGTCTCTTCGAGGGCGTGCCAGTACCACATTTGCCGGTAACCCTTAAGCGACTCGCCAAAACGCGAGGGGTCGCTGAGCAGGATTTCCGCGAGCATTGCGGTGTAATGCTCAAGGGCGATGGTCACTGCCAGATTGAAGGCGGGCGGCAGGTGTTTTTTTTGCAGGTCGAGGATGGTTTTCAGGCGCCGGTCGAGGGTGCGCGCGGGCAGGCCGGCGGTTTGCATCAGCTCGTTGTAGGCCACGTGTTCGCGGCTGTGCATGGCTTCTTGACCAATAAAACCCTGAATCTGCTTTTTTAATTCAGGGTCGTCGATGCGCTGGCGGTAGTGGCGCACGCTGTCCATGAAAAACAGCTCGCCCTGGGGAAACAGCAATGACAGCGCATTGAAGAAATGCGTGATGAATGGCCCTTGCTCATGCCAGTTTTTGACGCGTTCGGCAGGCAAGGCAAAACGTATATCGCGACGGATGGGCAGCATCGTTAGGGCTCCTGTTCAGTGATGAGGTTCGTCATGGGTTTCAAACGCAGGCTTGGGCGGTTTGGCGGCCATGCGTTTGCTGGTGAACACCACCAGTGCCTGGTAGGCGGCGGGTAAACAGCGCGCGAGCAAGTCAAGGCAATACGCGTCGCGGCCAATCAGCACGCGGCGTTTGTTGTTGCGCACACCTTGCAGAATCACCTTGGCGGCGTGGTCGGCGTCGGTAATAAACAGCTTTTCAAAGTCGGCGCGGGCCTGTTGCTCGTTGTGGATCAAAAAGCCGGTCATGTTCGCGTCGATACGGCTGCTGCGGCAGATGTCGGTACGGATGCCGCCGGGGTGCACGCAGGTGGCGGAGACGCCGCAGCGTTGCAGGTCGAGTTCCTGGCGCAGCGACTCGGTGAACCCGCGCACGGCGAATTTGCTGGCGTTGTAGCCACTCATGCCGGGCTGGGCAAACAGCCCGAACACGCTGGACGTATTGACCACATGCCCGTCGCCGCTGGCTTTCAAGTGCGGCAGGAACGCCTTGGTGCCATGCACCACGCCCCAGAAATTGATACCGATTATCCATTCCAGGTCGGCGTAGTCCACGCCTTCGACGGTGCTCGACAGCGCCACCCCGGCATTGTTGAAAATCAGGTTGACCTGGCCGTGTTCGGCCACGCAGCGTGCGGCCCACTCCTGCATGGCCTGGCGCTCGGAGACATCCAGCACCTGCGTGGTGATGGTCACCGGCGACAGCGTAGCGGTCTTGATCAGCGCCACGGTCTGTTCGAGCCCCTGGCTGTTCTTGTCCGCCAGGGCCAGGTGGCAACCCTCGCGCGCCAGCGCCAGGGCCAGCGCGCGGCCCATGCCGGACGCCGCACCGGTAATGGCCGCCACGCGGCCGTTAAATGACTTCATGACAGGCTCCCCTCTGTGCTGGCCTGCGGCCTCGCGGCTGGGCGCGGCGGCGCGGTGGCGGGCAGCGGGTGGGCGACATAGTCTTTGAGTGCGCAGTGCCGGGTGAGCTGTTTGAAGCGCCAGGTCGAGCCGGGCCACAGCGTGGTGTTTTTGCCGGTGCGCGGGTCGAGGTACCAGCTCTGGCAGCCGCCGGTGTTCCAGATGCTGCGCTTGAGTTTGCTTTGCAAGTGCTGGTTGTAGGCCTGCGTCACTGCCGGTTTAACCTCCAGCGTGGCGATGCGCTGCTGCTGCATGCGCCGCAGCGCATCAAGAATGTAGCTGACTTGCGCCTCGATCATCAGCACCATCGAGTTGTGCCCCAGGCCGGTGTTCGGCCCGATAATCAGGAACAGGTTGGGGTAGCCCGGCACCGTGGTGCCCTTGTAGGCGTAGGCGCCGTGTTGCCAGGTGTGCATCAGGTCGATACCGTCGCGGCCGATGATGCAACCGCGCGGCAACGGGTCAGAAGCTTGAAAGCCGGTGCCGAAGATCAGGCAGTCGGCCGGGTGCTTGATACCGTCGGCGGTGATCACCGCGTCGGCTTCGATGCGCAGCACGCTGTTGGTCACCACCTCGACGTTGCTGCGCGAGAGTGCCGGGTAGTAATCATTGGAGATCAGCACGCGCTTGCAGCCGAGGGTGTAGTCCGGCGTCAGGGTTTTGCGCAGGGAAGGGCGCACGACTTGCTTGTGCAGGTGGCGCAGGGCGATTTTCTGCGCCATTTTCATCAGGTGCGGGTGCAGCGAAAAGCCGACCACGCGGCCTTCCAGCGCCCAATAAAAAGCCCCGCGTACCAGGCGTTGCGTGAAGGGCAAGTGCTTGAAGGCCCAGCGCTCAACGCGCGAAATCGGCCGGTCCGGCTTGGGCATGATCCACGGCGGTGTGCGCTGGAACACGTCCAGATGCGCGACCTGCGCGGCGATTTGCGGCACGAACTGAATCGCACTGGCGCCGGTGCCGATCACCGCCACGCGTTTGCCCTTCAATGAATAGGCGTGGTCCCACTGCTGGGAGTGGAAGCGCTTGCCCTTGAAACTCGCAAGCCCCGGAATATCCGGCAGCGCCGGGCGCGACAAGCCGCCCATGCCCGACACCAGCACCCGCGCGCTGACCTGGCGGCCATCGCTGAAGCTCAGGTGCCAGCGTTGCTCGCGCTCATCAAACACCGCCCGTTGCAGGGCCATGCCGAAACGCAAGTAGGGCGCCAGCGCAAAACGCTGCGCGCATTGCTCAAGGTAGGCGCGGATCTCTGCTTGCGGCGCGAACTGCCGTGTCCAGTCGGGGTTCGGCGCAAACGAAAACGAATACACGTGCGACTGCACATCGCAGGCGCAACCGGGGTAATGGTTGTCGCGCCACGTGCCGCCGAGGCTGTCGGCCTGCTCGGCGACAAAGAAGTCGGTGAAGCCGGCCTCTTTGAGTTTGATCGCCATGCACAGGCCGGCAAAACCGGACCCGATGATGGCGATGTCGATTGCAGCGCGGTGGGCATTCATCGGCAGAGCCTCGTGAGTAAGCGCCTCGTGGACATCGCATGTGCTCGCTGTTTATCAGGTGCCTTTAGATAAAACACCATTGCCAGGGAAAAATGAAATAATTATTTGAAAAAATATTTTAAATGTAAAAATTTCACCTACGCTATGAGCCTGTCCGGCCAGTGCAACGGCGCCGGGAAACAGAGGGCCAAGCGATGGCTGTCGAATGGGTAAGTGCTGCGGGAGCCGCAGTGGCCGGGCTGGCCGCCGCAAGTGCGGTGTTATGGGCCTTCAGCGCCCGAATGACACGGCGTATTGAAGCGGCGGTGCCGATCAACGGGCGCTTCGTGGCGGTGGGCGGCGAGCGCTTTCTTTACTGCGAGGAGGGCAGTGGGCCGCCACTGGTGATGATTCACGGGTTGATGGGCAACAGTCGCAACCTGACCTATGCCTTGTCCGGCCAGTTGCGTGAGCGTTTTCGGGTGATCACGCTCGACCGTCCGGGTTCGGGCTATTCCACTCGGCATGCGGGCACGGCCGCCGACCTGCCGGCTCAGGCACGGCAAATTGCCGCGTTTATCAACGCGCTGGGCCTGGATAAACCGCTGGTGCTGGGCCATTCCCTCGGCGGCGCGCTGGCCTTGGCGCTGGCGCTTGACCATCCGCATGCCGTGGGTGGGTTGGTCCTGGTGGCGCCGCTGACCCACCCTCAACGCCGGTTGCCGCTGGTGTTTCTGGGCTTGGCGGTGCGCCCGGCGTGGTTGCGGCGCTGGCTGGCACACACGCTGGCGCTGCCCATTGGCCTGCTCACCCAAGCGTCGGTGGTCAAGGGTGTGTTCGCGCCCGATGCCGCGCCGGCAGACTTCGCCACACGCGGCGGCGGCTTGCTCGGCATGCGCCCCAACAACTTCTATGCAGCCTCAACCGAGATCAACCAGGTCAACGCTCACCTGCCGCAGATGGTCGAGCGCTACCCGCAACTGACCCTGCCGATTGGTTTGATCTACGGAGCGCGCGACAAGGTGCTCGACTTCCAAAAGCACGGCCAGGCGCTGGCGAGCAAGGTGCCGGGCGTGAAGCTGCAGGTGGTTGAAGGGCGTGGCCATATGCTGCCGATCACTGCCACAGAACGCGTGGCGGCACTTGTGGATCAGGTTGCCAGGCGAGTGCGGCCGGTGCTTCAGGCTCCTGATCAAACGGTCGAAAAAAAGACTGCCGAGTCACGTTTACACGCCGCAGAAAAATAGTTGACGACCTAACGATTCCGCGCTATTTATTTAAAAAAAATATTTCAATGTAAAATTTGAAACAGTTTTTGAAATGCCGAAGAGCGAATAAAATAATGAAAAAAACGCCTTTTATCGCCTGCTCAACTGCAAGCTACCGTCTTGTCCTGCCGACCCGCTGCGTACGGAGGCTGGCATGAATCAGACGCTGGCGACTGCGCACCGCTGGGCCGACGGCAAGCGCCATCTGTGGTGGCTGGGTATCCTGCCGCTGGCGACGCCCTTGTTGTCTGGCGCGCTGGCTATCAGCACCGGCATCCAGCCATTGTGGTGGGTCGGCGTGCTGGTGATCTTCGGTTTGATCCCGCTGATCGACGGCTTGCTCGGTGAAGACCGCAGCAACCCGCCCGAGTCCGCCGTCAGCCAGCTCGAATCACAACGCTACTACCGCTGGATCGTCTACACCGGCGTGCTGTTCGTGATCCTGTCAGTGGTGGTGACTGGCTGGCTGGCCGCTGGCGGTATCGACTGGATCATCAACGGCGGCCTGCTGCGCGCCAGCGCAACGCTTGAACCGTCGAATTGGCTGGCGCAAATTGCTGCGGCTATTACCGCACGCACACAGGTGCACGGCGCAATCAGCGGCTTCACTTACCTCGGCATGGCGATGTCCACCGGGGCCGCCACGGGCATTGCCATCAACACCGCGCACGAGCTGGGGCACAAGCCCAAACCGCTGGAGGTATTCCTGGCCAAGGTCACTCTGGCGCCGACGTTTTACGGGCACTTCTACACCGAACACAACCGTGGCCACCACGTGCGCGTCGCCACCCCGGAAGACCCGGCCAGCTCGCGTTTGGGCGAAAGTTTTTGGGCGTTCCTGCCGCGCTCGGTGTGGTTCAGTGCGGTGTCGGCGTGCAACCTTGAGCGCGAACGCCTGCGCAAACTCGGCCTGCCGGCATTGCATTGGAAAAACGCGGTGCTCAGCGCGTGGCTGTACAGCGTGGTGTTGTGGGGCGCGATGATTGCCTGGCTGGGCACCGCGGTGATTCCGTTCTTGATTATCCAGGCGCTTTACGGTGTGTCACTGCTGGAAGTGGTGAATTACGTCGAACACTACGGCCTTAAACGGCAGAAGTTGCCCAACGGTCGTTATGAACGTTGCTCGCCTCTGCACTCGTGGAACAGCAACCGCATTGTCACCAATATCTTTCTGTTCCAATTGCAGCGGCATTCCGACCACCACGCGAACCCCACCCGCAGTTATCAGTCGTTACGCCACTTTGATGAGTCGCCGCAACTTCCGTTTGGTTACGCCAGCATGATTGTGTGGGCCTATGTGCCTTACTTGTGGCGCCGGCGCATGGACCACCGCGTGGTTAATCATTACGGCGGCGATATAACGTTGGCGCATATCCAGCCGTCACAACGTTTGAAGTACCTGGAGAAGTACAGCAACCGTGCCCAGCCGTTTTAAGCGTTGCCCCTATAAAAACAAGTTCCAGGGAAGGACGTCACTATTATGCAAAGCCCTGCCATGTTCACCGCGCACATCGTGTTGGCCGCCTTCGGCCTGATGGTTTACCACTCGGCCCACGCTGCGCGTATCGAGCCCGCCGGCAGCGCCTTTACGGCGCAAGGGCCGATCAGCTTTTCCAAGGGCGCGCTGATCAGCGCCGACTGCACCCTCAAGCTGGCCGGCAAGGTGGCGGCCGACGGCGCATCGGTAAATGTCGAGCATGTTGAGTTCGACGGCGGCCTCAAGTGCAGCCGTGTCGAAGCGATTAACTTGCCGTGGGTGTTAGTCGCCAAGGATAAGCACAGCGGTGCCATGTCGAATATCAGCGTGGAGGTTCATGCGTTTGGTTTGGGCGGCCAGTGCGGCCCGTCGACGGCCGAGGGTACGTGGGATAACACCCGCGCAACGTTGCAGGCAACGAATGTACCGATTGGCAAAGACTGCATGATCAAGTCCGTCTCGATCAAGATGCCGGCGAACTTTAAAGTCCTCGATTAAACGCATCCGAATAGTGTTGTAGCGGTAATTGAATTGAAATTTGGCTGGAAAGGGATGTTCTGCAGATTCACCGTGACCTCTCGTTCATGGCCATTACCCCTGGCGAAATGACTCGCCATAACCTGTGAGGAAAAAACAATGAAAAGCTTGAAAACCCTCGTTTGTGCCACCTCCTTTGCGCTGTGCGCTGGCGCGGCTTCCATTGCCAGTGCGGCGTCGGTGGCTCCGGAAGGGCCGTTCTCGACCAGCCCGGGCACCCTCGTGGTCAAGTCGCCTTCATCGTTCGGCGCAGCCGTGACCTGCGGCATCACGTTTACCGGCACCGTCAGCGGTGGTGTGGCGTCCATCAGCGGCGCTGCGCTGACCGGCGGCGGGCTGTGCGCCTTGCCGACGCTGACCAACCTGCCTTGGGTGTTGACGGCGGCCACCGGCACCACCGGCACCGTGACCAACGTCGGCTACAAAATCACCTCGGTTCCCGCCACCAACTGCGGCCCTACCACCATTGCCGTGGCGTGGGCGCCAGGCACCAAAACCCTGTCGGCAGCCAATCAGTCGTTGAGCGGCAACTGCAGCGTGGTGTCGCTGAGTGTGGTGGCCCCAACGCTGACGGTTAACCCGTAAGCGCGTAACGCCGTGAAGGGCTGATCACCCGTTGAAAGTCCGGTGCCTCACGTGGGGCATCGGCAGGGGTCGCAGGCGAATAATAATAAGGAGTACCGCATGAATAACAACAAACAACACGCGCACACGTTACTCGCACTGGCCCTGTTGGGCGGCTTGATCACCAGCGTGCCCGTGCAGGCGGGCGGGTTCTCCACGCCCACCTACGGCGCGCCGGGCTGGGGCCGTGCGTTTGGCGGCGGCTCGCTGTTCAAGAACGATCCGAGTGCCGCGTACAACAACCCGGCGGCGATGGCGTTTATCGATTCCAGCATCGCGCAGCAAACGGTCGACTATGCGCGCGTCAAGATCAAATACAGCGGCCAGGCGTATGACTATGCCGGCAACCCGGTGACCCATACGCCGGTGCTGGATGAGCTTGGCAATACCGGCGAGCCGGTGTTGAACAACAACAATGGCGGGCAAGGCGGCTTTACTGCGTGGCTGCCGACCGGTTTTCTGGTCATCCCCATGGGTGACCGTTTTGCCTTCGGCCTCAGCCAAGTGGTGCCGCAAGGCATGCGCACAACCTGGAATGAAAACTCGAAATTTCGTGACTTTGCCGTCGATACCAAAATCGAAACGGTCGGCCTCACCGGCTCGCTGTCGTTCAAGGTCAATGACCAGTTTTCTATCGGTGGTGGTGCCATTGTTCAGCGTAGCCAGGGCTTCGTCAGCCAGAACGTTGACCTGTTAGCCGCCGCTGCGGTGTCCCCGGGCTTGGGCGGTTCGGCGTTTCCTTCCGGCGTGGGCGAGTCGTTGATCCGCGTGAAAGTCGATAATATTTCGGTGGGCTGGTTCGGCGGGGTGGTCTGGAAACCCACCGAAAAGGACACGTTGGGCGTGAACTATCACGCCAAAATCAAAAACAAGCTGACTGGCAAATACAACATCAGAACCGACGCGATCGGCAGGAATGCCACCACCGCGCCCATCGGGCCGAATGGCGAAACCCTGGTGGAGTTGGCGTACCCCGGCCTGAAGTTGTTCCCGGACGGCGCGCACGCGAGTACCCAACTGGATATTCCGGCCACCGCGTCGCTGGATTGGGTCCACCAGTTCAACGACCGTTGGACGCTGGGTGTGAGCGCCACCTGGACCGAATGGTCGTCGTTCCAGGACCTGACGCTGAAGTCGCAAGGCGAGACCATTGTGGCGATCCCCTACCACTACAAGAACGCGTGGATGACCTCCATCGGCGGCGACTACAAAGCCACCGACGCGCTGACATTGCGCGCCGGTGTTGCGCACGATCAAACGCCCACACGCAACTCGACGCGTGACCCACGAATCCCCGATGGCGACCGCTACTTCCTCGCCTTCGGTGCCGGTTACGCCATCAAGGCAGTGCCTGGGCTGTCGGTGGATGCGGCGTATTCGCACCAATTTGTCGAGAAGGTCAACCTCAAGACCCAGAACGTCGACCGCCTCGGCGCCGGCCAACTGGACGGCAAAGCGGAGTCGTCCGGCGACGTGGTCAGCGTGTCGGCCACCTACGCGTTCTGAGGCGGTTGCCGCGCCGCGCAGGGTTTGATCCATCGTTGGGCTAACGTTGAGGTGTGCCATGGTTATTTGGTTATTGGCGGGTAGCGCAGCCGCGATTGCGCTGGCGTATCGGCAAGCCACTGCAGGCCTTTGGTTGTGCGCCGGGCTGATTTGGCTGGCGGCAGGCTACGCCTTCAACGTGGTTGCTGCGCCGGGTATGGGCGTCGCGGCGCTTGTGGTGCTGCTGCCTGCGTTGCTGTTGGCGATCAAGCCGCTGCGCCGCGTGCTGTTGAGCCGCAAGGCGTTGGGGCTGTTTCGCGCGGTTATGCCGACCATGTCCGACACCGAGCGCGCCGCCATCGAGTCCGGCACCGTGTGGTGGGACGCCGAGTTGTTCAGCGGCACACCGAACTGGCAGCGCCTGCTGCACGCCGCGCCCGCCAGCCTCAGCGCCGAAGAGCAAGGCTTTCTCGACAATGAGGTCGAAACCCTCTGCGACCTTTCCAATGATTGGGAAACCACCCAAGTCTGGCAAGACATGTCCCCGCAAGCCTGGCAGTACACCAAGGACGCAGGCTTTCTCGGCATGATTATTCCCAAGCAATACGGCGGCAAGGGTTTCTCTCACTACGCGCATTCGCAAGTGGTGATGAAGCTGTCGACACGCTGCT
This sequence comes from Pseudomonas kitaguniensis, assembly GCF_009296165.1. Classification (GTDB taxonomy): domain Bacteria; phylum Pseudomonadota; class Gammaproteobacteria; order Pseudomonadales; family Pseudomonadaceae; genus Aquipseudomonas; species Aquipseudomonas kitaguniensis. The sequence goes on from NZ_VUAZ01000024.1 coordinate 32,750, forward strand.
CGGCGGCGGCGATTTCGGTGATGGTGCCCAACTCTTTAGGCCCGGCCGAACTGCTGCTGCATTACGGCACCGATGCCCAGCGCAACTACTACCTGCCGCGATTGGCGCGCGGTGAAGACCTCCCGTGCTTTGCGCTGACCAGCCCGTATGCCGGCTCCGATGCCGGTGCGATTCCAGACGTGGGCATTATTTGCCAAGGCGTGCATGAGGGCGAGTCGGTACTGGGTTTCAAGCTGACGTGGGACAAGCGCTACATCACCCTTGGCCCGATTGCCACGGTGCTCGGCCTGGCGTTTCGCGCCGAAGACCCGCACGGTTTGCTCGGCCAGCCCGGATCGCTGGGCATCACCTGCGCGTTGATCCCGACGGCGCATCCCGGTGTCAACACGGGCCGTCGCCACTGGCCGCTGAACGCGGTGTTCCAGAACGGCCCGACCACCGGCAAAGACGTATTCATTCCGTTGGAATGGGTGATCGGCGGCCGCGAGCAAATTGGCAATGGCTGGCGCATGTTGATGGAATGCCTGGCGGCCGGGCGCGCGATTTCGTTGCCATCGGCCAACGTCGGCCTGGCTAAAATCGCCGTGCGCGGCACCACCGCCTATGCGGCGATGCGTAAACAGTTCGGCCTGCCCATCGGCAAATTTGAAGGCGTGCAGGCGCCGTTGGCGCGCATGGCCGGGCATTTGTATGCGTGCGATGCGGTGCGCAAAGTCTCGGTGGCGTGTTTGGATGCCGGTGAAAAACCTTCGGTGATCTCGGCCATCGCCAAGTACCACGTCACCGAGCGCGCGCGGATGATCGTCAACGACGGCATGGACATCGTTGCGGGCAAAGGCATCTGTATGGGCCCGAATAACTTCCTCGCCCGCGCCTACCAGCAAAGCCCGATTGCGATCACGGTGGAGGGCGCGAACATCATGACCCGCTGCCTGATCATCTTTGGCCAAGGGCTGATTCGCTGCCATCCCTACGTGTTCCGCGAGCTGGAAGCCGCCCGCGACCCGGATCGGCGCAAGGCCCTGCAAGCCTTCGACAGCGCGCTGTTCGGCCACATCAGTTTTGTCATCGCCAACAGCGTGCGCGCAGCGGTGCATGCGCTGACCGGCGGGCGCCTGCTGCGTGCACCGGCCAACACCGACCCGGCGCTGGCGGCCTACTATCGCCAGGCCAATCGGCTGTCGGTGGTGCTGGCGTTGCTCTCGGATGTGTCCATGGGTGTGCTGGGCGGGGCGCTCAAGCGCAAGGAAAGCATCACCGGGCGCCTGGGCGATGTGCTGTCGCAGTTGTACATCGTGTCCTGCGTGCTTAAACGCTTTGAGGACGACGCCGACCGCAGGCAGACCTGCCGTTGGTGCACTGGTCGGCCCAGGACGCGTTGTTGCGTGCCCACGAGGCCTTGGCCGAAGTGCTCGACAATTACCCTTCAAAGGCCGCAGCGGTGGTGGTGCGCGGCTTGAGTTTTCCGTTCGGTATTGCCCTGCGCAAACCTTCGGACCGCTTGTTGGCTGAAGTGGCCGAAGGGGTGCAAACCCCGGGCGAAACCCGCGACCGCTTGCTGGCTGATTCCTACCTGCCACGCGCAGAAATCGACAAGCTGGCTTACGGCGAATTGGGCTTTTGCCTGTTGCCGTACGTCGAACGAATTGAGTTGCGGCTCAAGCCCGCGGTCAAGCAAGGCGTGATCGAACCGATGCCGATTTCCGCCACGGCCTTTGCTGGCTGGCGCACCAAGGCGCGGGCGCTGGCGCTGATCAGCGACGACGAAGACAGCGTGTTAAGCCGCTACGTGGAATACGCCGATTACGCCATACAGGTTGACGACTTCGCGCAGGACTTCGGCTTGCTTGAGGCCTTGCAACAGCGCCAGCAGGCGCTGGCCAAACCTGCCGCCAGGCACCGGGCCAGCGCAAGCGCAACTGCCTCCGTCAACCCATGATGGTTGCCACGCTCGGCGCCCGGCTGACACCAAGGAGACTGTGATGAACACGATCAGCCTGGAACGCAGCGAACGCATCTGGTTGAGCGCTTACCTGCCAGGCGTGCCGGCAGATATTGAGGCTGACATCGAGGCCTACGCCTCGCTGCGCGAGGTGTTCCTGGAACACCTGGATAAATTTCACGCGCGCGTGGCGTATGTCAGCATCGGCACCGAAATGAGCTACGCCGAGTGGAAGCTGCAAGGCATCGCCTTCGCTGCGTGGCTACAAAGCCAGGGCGTGAACAAGGGCGACCGCGTGGCACTGATGATGCCCAACTGCTTGCAATACCCGATCTGCCTGTTGGGCAGCATTTTGGCGGGTGCGGTGGTGGTCAATATCAACCCGCTGTACACCGCGCATGAACTCAAACACGTGCTCAAGGACAGCGGCGCCTGCACCTTGGTGATCTTCGAGAACTTCGCCCACACCCTCGAAAAAGTCATCGCCGGCAGCAGCGTCAAGCGTGTGGTGGTGGCGGCTATCGGTGATTTGCTTGGCACATTCAAGGGGCCGGCGCTGAATTTTGTGCTGCGCCGTGTGCAAAAGCAGGTGCCCGCTTTCAACCTGCCAGGCGCGCTGCGCTTCAACCACGTGCTGAAACACGGGCGGGCGCTCAACCTGCGCGCGGTAGCCCTGCACCGTGACGACCTGGCCTTTGTGCAATACACCGGCGGCACCACCGGCGATGCCAAGGGCGTGATGCTCAGCCACCGCAATATCATCGCCAACCTGTTGCAAGCCAAGGCGTGGGTGGGTGATCAGTTGGACCAGGAGCAGCAGCAAACCAACGTCACCTTGCTGCCGCTGTACCACATCTTTTCGCTGACGGTGAACTGCTTGATGTTCATGTGCCTAGGCGGGCGCAACATTCTGATCGCCAACCCGCGCGATGTAAAACGCGTGCAGATGATCCTGCGCAAAGAGCGCTTTAACGGGATTGCCGGGGTTAATACGCTGTTTAACGGTTTGCTCGAAAACCAGCAGTTTTGCGCGCGGGACTTCTCTGACCTGCGCATGGTCATCGCCGGCGGCATGGCCACGCACACCGCAGTGGCCAAGCGTTGGAAGCAGGTCACCGGGCTGCCGATCATTGAAGGTTACGGGCTGACCGAGTGCTCGCCGGTGGTGAGTATCAGCCCCATCGACATCGCCCGTATGCGTGAGATGGAATTTACCGGCAGCATCGGTGTGCCCTTGCCGTCGACGTGGGTGCGCTTTGTGCGCGAGGACGGCGAACTGGCCGAGCTCGGGGAGCCGGGTGAACTGCAGGTGCGTGGGCCGCAGGTGATGCAGGGTTATTGGAACCGCCCGCAGGAAACCGCCGAAGTGTTGGACGATGAGGGTTGGTTGGCGACCGGCGATATTGGGGTGATGGACGCGCGCGGGTATATCCGTTTGGTCGACCGTAAAAAGGACCTGATTCTGGTCTCGGGTTTTAATGTGTACCCCAATGAAATCGAAGACGTGGTGGCGCTGCACCCCGGCGTGGGCGAGGTGGCGGCCATTGGGGTGGACGACGGGGTGGCGGGGCAGCGGGTGAAAATTATTGTGGTGCTTAAGGATTTGACGCTGACTGAGGAGCAGATTCTTGCGCACTGCCGGGAGTATTTGACCGGGTATAAAGTGCCCAGGTATGTAGAGTTTCGCGATACCGAGTTGCCCAAGACGACCGTGGGCAAGGTGTTGCGGCGGGTGTTGCATACATAGCAGATCTGCTTTTTTTGCTTGTTGTGGGAGGGGGCT
>NZ_VUAZ01000240.1 GCF_009296165.1 Pseudomonas kitaguniensis
AACTGAAGCAACTCGCTGTCGAATCTCACATAACTCTTTGTTTACCAAGGAGTTTTCCGTTTCGACTGCGCCGGAGTGGGCGAATTATAGACTTCCAGAATCTGCCGTTCAACACCTTTTTCACATTTCTGTCATATCGGTCAAAAACCCCGCAAAAACGCGAAAGCCCGGCCCCCGGGGGCGGCTTTTCAGCGCTCGACTTACAAGCTCGGGAACGCGAACTGCGACGCTTCATGGCTGGCCCGCTGCGGCCAACGCTGGGTGATCGCCTTGCGACGCGTATAGAAACGCACCCCATCCGGCCCATAAGCATGCAAGTCACCAAACAGCGAACGTTTCCAGCCACCAAAGCTGTGATACGCCACCGGCACCGGCAAAGGTACGTTCACCCCGACCATGCCCACTTCGATTTCATCACAGAACAGCCGCGCAGCCTCGCCGTCACGCGTGAAGATGCACGTACCGTTGCCGTACTCGTGATCGTTGATCAGTTGCATCGCCGCTTCCAGGCTATTCACCCGAACCACACACAGCACCGGCCCGAAGATTTCTTCTTTATAGATACGCATCTCCGGCGTCACGCGGTCAAACAAGCTGCCGCCCAGGAAGAAACCCTGCTCATGCCCTGCAACACTCAAACCACGACCGTCGACCACCAGCTCGGCACCCGCTGCTACACCGTCTTCTATATAACCACTGACTTTATCCCGCGCCTGCCCCGTCACCAGTGGCCCCATGTCCAGACCACAAGAGGTGCCTGCGCCGATCTTCAGCGCTTTGACCTGCGGCACCAATTTGGCGATCAACGCATCCGCCACCTGGTCCCCCACGCACACCGCCACCGAAATCGCCATGCAGCGCTCACCGCACGAACCATACGCTGCGCCCATCAAGGCACTGACCGCATTGTCCAGGTCTGCATCCGGCATCAGTACCGCATGGTTCTTCGCCCCGCCCAACGCCTGCACGCGTTTGCCACGCTTGGTCGCTTCGGCGTAGATGTACTCGGCAATCGGCGTTGAGCCGACAAAGCTCAGCGCTTTCACTTGCGGCGCTTCGATCAGCGCATCCACTGCGCCCTTGTCGCCGTGCACCACACTCAGCACGCCTTTGGGCAAACCGGCTTCTTGCAGCAACTGCGCAATCAGCAGCGTGGAACTTGGATCACGCTCTGAAGGCTTGAGGATGAAACAGTTACCGCAAACAATCGCCAGCGGGTACATCCACAGCGGCACCATCGCCGGGAAGTTGAACGGGGTAATCCCCGCCACCACACCCAGCGGCTGGAAGTCCGACCAGGCATCAATGTTGGGCCCGACGTTGCGGCTGTACTCGCCTTTTAAAATCTCCGGCGCCGAGCACGCGTACTCAACGTTCTCGATCCCGCGCTTCAATTCGCCCGCGGCGTCTTCCAACGTCTTGCCATGCTCTTCGCTGATCAATTGCGAGATACGCGCTTCGTTCTGCTCCAGCAATTGCTTGAAACGGAACATCACTTGGGCGCGCTTGGCCGGCGGGGTATTACGCCAGGCCGGGAACGCCGCCTTGGCCGAGTCGATTGCACGCTGAATGGTTTCACGGCTGGCCAGCGGCACCTGGTGAATCACCTGGCCAGTGGACGGGTTGTACACGTCGGCCGTGCGACCGTTTTCGGTGACCATCTCGCCATTGATCAAATGCTGGATAAGGCTCATGCAGGGCTCCTGAAAAGTTGTTGTATATAGAAGGAGAAATCAGTCGATCTTGTGCAGCACTTCGCCGACCGCGTCGAACAGGCGGTCCAGGTCCTGCGGCTTGCTGTTAAAGGTTGGCCCGAACTGCAAGGTGTCGCCGCCAAAACGCACGTAAAAACCGGCCTTCCACAAGGCTATGCCAGCCTCGAAGGGACGCACGATTGCATCACCGTCACGCGGGGCAATCTGGATCGCGCCGGCCAAACCATAGTTACGGATGTCGATCACGTTTTTGGAGCCCTTCAGCCCGTGCAACGCATTCTCAAAGTGCGGGGCGACTTCGGCGACGCTCTGCACCAGGTTCTCTTTTTGTAACAGGTCCAATGCCGCCAGGCCCGCCGCGCACGCGACCGGGTGCGCCGAGTAGGTGTAGCCGTGCGGGAATTCCACCGCGTACTCAGGCGTCGCCTGGTTCATGAAGGTCTGGTAGATCTCGCTGCTGGCAATCACCGCGCCCATTGGGATCGCGCCGTTGGTGACTTGCTTGGCGATGCACATCAGGTCTGGGGTGACGCCGAAGCTGTCGGCACCGAACATCGAGCCGGTGCGGCCGAAACCGGTGATCACTTCGTCAAACACCAACAGGATATTGTGCTGGTCACAGATTTCACGCAGGCGTTTCAGGTAACCCTGCGGCGGCACCAGCACGCCGGCAGAACCGGCCATCGGCTCGACGAACACCGCCGCGATGTTGGAGGCGTCATGCAGCTCGATCAGCTTGAGCAACTCATCGGCCAAGGCGATACCGCCCTGCTCCGGCATGCCACGCGAGAAGACGTTACTGGCCAGCAAGGTGTGCGGCAGGTGGTCGACATCCATCAGGCCCTGACCGAACAACTTACGGTTGCCGTTGACGCCGCCCAGGCTGGTACCGGCGATGTTCACGCCATGGTAGCCACGCGCGCGGCCGATCATTTTGGTCTTGGTCGCCTGGCCTTTCAGGCGCCAATAGGCACGCACCATCTTCACCGCGGTGTCGGCGCACTCGGAGCCGGAGTCGGTGAAAAACACGTGATTGAGGTTGCCCGGGGTCAGGTCGGTAATCTTTTCCGCCAGTTGAAACGACAACGGATGACCGTATTGGAAGCCCGGCGAGTAGTCCAGCGTGCCCAGTTGCTTGGAGACCGCAGCCTGAATTTCCTTGCGCGTGTGCCCGGCGCCGCAGGTCCACAGGCCCGACAACGAGTCGTACACCTTGCGGCCCTTGTCATCGGTTAACCAACTGCCTTCGGCGGCCACGATCAGGCGCGGGTCACGCTGGAAGTTGCGGTTAGCGGTGTAGGGCATCCAATGCGCATCCAACTTCAATTGGCTGGCCAGGGAAGATGGTGCGGTTTCGGGCATGTTCATCAGCAAAACCTCGCGGGGCAAAAGGCAGCGGCGGGAATCAAAAAGCGTAGTTGCAGCTAAATTGCCACGCGGATAAAGTCGATGAAATGCAACTCTTCTAACCTTCAGTCAGGTCTTGACTAAACTATGAGCAGCCGTCGCCCCGACCCGTTGGCGCAAGTCAGCGACTTTGATATTCGCCTGCTGCGCATTTTTCGCAGCGTGGTGGAATGCGGCGGCTTCTCGGCGGCGGAAGCCGTGCTCGGCATCGGGCGTTCGGCCATCAGCCAGCAGATGGGTGACCTTGAGCAACGCTTGGGCCTGCGCCTTTGCCAGCGCGGGCGCGCCGGGTTTTCGCTGACCGAGGAAGGCCGCGAGGTCTACCAATCGGCACTTCAACTATTAAGTGCACTGGAAAGTTTTCGCACCGAGGTCAATGGCCTGCACCAGCACCTGCGCGGCGAGTTGATCATCGGTCTCACCGACAACCTCGTCACGCTGCCGCATATGCGCATCACCCACGCCCTGGCGCAGCTAAAGGAACGCGGCCCGGACGTGCAAATCCAGATCCGCATGATTGCGCCCAACGAAGTCGAACAAGGCGTACTCGACGGCGGCCTGCATGTTGGCGTGGTGCCCCAGGCCAGCGCGTTGTCCGGCCTGGAATATCAGCCTTTGTACAGCGAGCGTTCACTGCTCTATTGCGCGGTCGGCCACCCGCTGTTTTACGCCGACGATAAGCAGTTGGACGACACCCGCGTCGACAGCCAGGACGCCATCGCCCCGACCTTCCGCCTGCCCGCCGAGGTCCAGGCGCACTACCAGGCGCTCAATTGCACCGCCAGCGCGTCGGACCGTGAAGGCATGGCGTTTCTGATTCTGACTGGCCGTTACATTGGCTACCTGCCCGACCACTACGCCAGCCTGTGGGTGCAACAAGGCCGACTGCGCGCGCTGAAACCGGCTACGCGTTTTTACGATTTGAGCCTCGCATCGGTCACGCGCAAGGGCCGTCGCCCTCATTTGGTGCTGGAGAGCTTTCTCGAAAGCCTGGCGTCAACGCGCTAGCGCGGTGCTCTTACAAAAACTTGAGCAACTGGACAGCTTTTTGCAAGGCACCACGCACCTTGAATTGTCCGCCTTGAGTTTGCCCGCCATGCCACCAGAATCTTCCAGCCCCAGCGACCTGATCTACGGCCTCAACGACCGACCAAAACCGATCCCCGCGGTACTCGCCGCACTGCAGCATGTGCTGGCGGCGTTCGTCGGCATCATCACCCCGCCGTTGATCATCGGCTCTACGCTGGGCCTGACTGCCCATCTGCCTTACTTGATCAGCATGGCGTTAATGGTCTCCGGCGTCGGCACGTTCATCCAGGCGCGCAGGCCGTTTGGTATCGGTGCCGGGATGATCTGCCTGCAAGGCACCAGCTTTGCGTTTCTCGGCGCGGTATTGTCAGCGGGTTTTCTGGTGAAGCAACGCGGCGGCAGCCCGGAAGACATCATGGCGATGATCTTTGGCGTGTGCTTTTTCGGCGCGGCGGTACAAATCGTGTTGAGCCGTTTTATCGGGCAACTGCGCCGGGTGATTACGCCGTTGGTCACCGGCATTGTGATCACGCTGATTGGTGTCAGCCTGATCAAAGTCGGCATCACCGACCTCGGCGGCGGTTTTAATGCGCCCGACTTTGGCGCGCCGATCAACCTGGCGCTGGGCCTGTTCGTGGTGCTGACCATTATCCTGCTAAACCGCTCGAACACCCCGTGGGTGCGCCTCTCGGCCATCATCATCGGCCTGGCGTTGGGCAGCCTCGCGGCGTGGTTCAGCGGCAAACTGGTGCCCCAGGCGCTGCCCGATGTGCCATTGATCAGCCTGCCGATGCCGTTTCGTTTTGGTTTCAGCTTCGACTGGAGCGCCTTCCTGCCGATCGCGCTGATTTACCTGATCAGCAGCATCGAAACCGTCGGCGACCTGACGGCCAACTGCATGATCGCGCGCCAGCCCATCAGCGGCGCTTCTTATATAAGCCGGCTCAAGGGCGGCGTTCTCGGCGATGGCGTGAGTTGCATGATCGCGGCCACCTTCAGCGCCTTCCCCAACACCACCTTCGCGCAGAACAACGGGGTGATCCAACTCACCGGCGTGGCCAGCCGTTACGTCGGCCTGTATATCGGCGTGCTGCTGTTTTGCCTCGGTTTGTTTCCGTTGATCGGCGCCGTGCTGCAGCAAATCCCCAAACCGGTATTGGGCGGCGCTACGTTGGTGATGTTCGGCAGCGTGGCCGCGGCCGGTGTGCGCATCCTCGCCCAAGCGCCGCTGGACCGGCGCAGCATGCTGATCATCGCCACCTCGTTCGGCGTCGGCCTGGGCATTGCCGCACAACCGAACTTATTGCATTTGATGCCAAGCCTGGTGCAGAACCTGTTCGACTCCGCCATCACCAGCGGCGGCATCACCGCCATCGTGTTGTGCCTGTTATTGCCTGAAACCAAAACCAGCGCCGCTGCCGCAAATCACGCGGCGGAAAGCGACACACTGGAACCGCTTTAACGGTTTTATTGCATCGGGACTTGTCTGAGGCTTGAGGGTGAGTTATCTGTGCACACGTCGTCTCTATCGATCAGCACGGAAACCTCACATGAGCCTCGAAGTTCCTGCCCACGGCAACCACGCCGGTAAACCCGCCAGCCGCATTCGGCAAAAGAACGAACAAGCGATTCTGCAGGCTGCTGAAGACGAGTTCGCGCGCCACGGCTACAAAGGCACCAGCATGAACACCATTGCTGCGAGTGCCGGGCTGCCCAAGGCCAACTTGCACTACTACTTCACCAACAAGCTTGGCCTGTATATCGCCGTGCTCAGTAATATCCTCGAACTGTGGGACAGCACCTTCAACGCGCTGACCGCCGAGGACGACCCGGCCGTGGCGCTCACCCGCTACATCCGCACCAAGATGGAGTTTTCGCGGCGCCAGCCACAGGCCTCGCGGATTTTCGCGATGGAGATCATCAGCGGCGGCGAATGCCTCACCGAATATTTCAGCCAAGACTACCGCGCCTGGTTCAGCGGGCGCGCGGCAGTGTTTCAAGCCTGGATCGACACCGGCAAGATGGACCCGATAGACCCCGTACACCTGATATTCCTGCTGTGGGGCAGCACCCAGCACTACGCCGATTTCGCCACCCAGATCTGCCGCGTCACCGGTCGCACCAAGCTGACCAAACAGGACATGGACGACGCAGGCAGCAACCTGATCCACATCATTCTCAAGGGCTGTGGCATCAAGCCAGCCCTCTAAACGAAGCGACTTATGCCTTTCACGCTCACCGGCCTTTGCGAACTTCGTGAAGAAATACGCAAAAGCCGCTTCATCACCCTCGCCGCGCCGATCACCAGCCCGCAAGACGCCCAAACGTTTTTTGAGCAACACAGCGACCTCAACGCCACGCACAACTGCTGGGCCTGGAAGCTGGGCGAGCAGTACCGCAGCAACGACGATGGCGAACCCGGCGGCACTGCCGGGCGACCGATCCTTGCGGCCATCGAAGCGCAGGGGTTTGATCAAGTCGCGGTACTGGTGATTCGCTGGTACGGCGGCATCCAACTCGGCACGGGCGGTTTGGCCCGCGCCTACGGCGGCGGCGCAAATAAATGCCTGCAAAATGCCGAGCGCATCGAGCTGATCAGCCGCGTGCCGCTGAGCTGCGCCTGCGCGTTCGCCGAACTGAACCTGCTGAAACTGCGCGTTGCCGAACTCGGCGGGCTGGTGGTGGAAGAAACCTTCACCGCCAATGGCGTGGACCTGCAGCTTGCGCTGGGCGAGGCCCACATCGACACGCTGCAAACCCAACTGGCCGACCTCAGCCGTGGACGTATCCTGCTGCAACGCTGAAGCTGCTATGGTTGTACGCTGCTCTCCCCTGAACTGCGACTCTTAAGGAAGCCCTTCATGCCTACGCCAAAAACCGCACTGATCATCGGCGCCTCACGCGGGCTGGGCCTCGGCCTGGTCAAGCAATTGCTCCAGGACGGCTGGGACGTGACCGCCACGGTGCGTGATCCGAGCAAGGCCGACGCGCTCAAAGCCGCCGGTAATGTACACATCGAGAAGTTGGATATGGACGATCAGCAAGCCGTGATCGCCTTGAGCCAGCGCCTTAAAGAGCACACCTTCGACCTGCTGTTCGTTAACGCCGGCGTCAAAGGCCCGGCCAACCAGGAACCTGGCCACGCCACTTTGGCGGAAGTCGGCCAACTGTTTTTCACCAACGCCGTGGCGCCGATCAACCTGGCCCAGCGTTTTGTCGGGCAGATCCGCAAAGACAGCGGCGTGCTCGCCTTCATGAGTTCGGTGCTGGGCAGCGTGACCATCCCGGACGCGCCGACCTGGCGCTGTACAAGGCCAGCAAGGCCGCGCTCAACTCCATGACCAATAGCTTTATCACCCAACTCGGCGGGCAAAAACTCACTGTGCTGTCATTGCACCCGGGTTGGGTCAAAACCGACATGGGCGGCGAAAACGCCAGTATCGACGTCGAGACCAGCGTGCGCGGCCTGATCGATCAGGTGAACGCCTACACCGGTAAAGGCGGCCATCACTTTGTGGACTACAAAGGCGACACCATCGCCTGGTAAAAAAGGTGGGAGGGGCTTGCTCCCTCCCGCTAAACTACCCATCTCGCCCGCAACGGCGACCCTGGATCAGCAGACAGGGCAACACTGAGCTGGCAAACCTGAACCCATCATTCAGAGGAGCCGGCCAATGCCTGCGACCCGTATCTGGTTAAAAAACCCCCTCGCGATTTTCACTGCCAATGGCCTCGACGCGCGGGGTGGCCTGGTGTTGCAAGACGCTGTGATCACCGAGGTACTCGCCTTGGGCCAACAACCCGCACAGCCCTGTGCGCAGGTGTTCGATGCGCGCGAACATGTAATCCTGCCCGGTTTGATCAACACGCATCACCACTTCTACCAAACCCTGACCCGCGCGTGGGCGCCGGTGGTTAACCAGCCGCTATTCCCCTGGCTGAAAACCCTGTACCCGGTGTGGGCCAGGCTGACCCCGGAAAAACTCGCGCTCGCCTCCAAAGTCGCCTTGGCTGAACTGCTGCTCTCTGGCTGCACCACGGCGGCGGATCACCACTACCTGTTTCCCGACGGCCTGGAAAACGCCATCGACGTGCAAGTGCACAGCGTGCGCGAGTTGGGCATGCGCGCCACGCTCACGCGCGGGTCCATGAGTTTGGGCGAAGCCGATGGCGGCCTGCCGCCGCAGCAAACCGTGCAACAAGGCCAAGTGATCCTCGACGACAGCCAACGCCTGATCCGCACCTACCACGAGCGTGGCGACGGCGCGCACATCCAGATTGCGCTCGCGCCCTGCTCGCCGTTTTCGGTGACGCCGGAAATCATGCGAGCCAGCGCCGAACTGGCCGACAGCCTCGACGTGCGCCTGCACACGCACCTGGCGGAAACACTGGACGAAGAAGACTTCTGCCTGCAGCGCTTCGGCCTGCGCACCGTTGACTACCTCGACAGCGTCGGCTGGCTCGGCCCGCGCACTTGGCTCGCGCACGGGATTCATTTCAACCCGGATGAAATCACCCGCCTGGGCGCCGCCGGCACCGGCATTTGCCATTGCCCAAGTTCGAACATGCGCCTGGCTTCGGGCATCTGCCCAACCCTCGACCTGCTCGCGGCCGGTGCGCCGATCGGCTTGGGCGTCGACGGCTCCGCCTCCAACGACGCGTCGAACATGATCCTTGAAGCGCGCCAGGCCCTGTACATCCAGCGCCTGCGTTATGGCGCAGAAAAAATCACCCCCGACGGTGTACTGGGCTGGGCGACTAAAGGCTCGGCGCAGTTGCTCGGTCGTACCGATATTGGTGAGTTGGCAGTAGGCAAACAGGCTGACTTGGCGCTGTTCAAGCTCGACGAGCTGCGCTTTTCGGGCAGCCACGATCCGATTTCAGCGCTGCTGCTGTGCGGCGCCGACCGCGCCGATCGGGTGATGGTGGCGGGCAAGTGGCGCGTGATCGACGGCCAGATCGAAGGCCTCGACCTTAAAGGCCTGATCGCCGATCACAGCCAAGCGGCGCGCCAACTGATCGCCGCAAGCTAGCCCAACAAAAATCAACTGTGGGAGCGGGCTTGCTCGCGATTGCGGTGTGTCAGAATAAAATATTTTTCAACTGACACACCGCAATCGGGAGCAAGCCCCCTCCACAGTGAGCAAGGTGGCGATTAAGCCTCA
>NZ_VUAZ01000241.1 GCF_009296165.1 Pseudomonas kitaguniensis
TCCCGATGGCAGTGTGTCAGTCACTGCATTAATTGGCTGATACACCGCTATCGGGAGCAAGCCCCCTCCCACAGTTTTAAGCGTGTTCCCGGAATCGTAACAGTGCGCGGATTCGCCATGTCTGTAGTCAACTAACATTTCGCAAAAACGCCGAAATTCCAATGTGGGAGGGGGCTTGCTCCCGACGGCAGTGTGTCAGTCACCGCATTAATGGGCTGATACACCGCCATCGGGAGCAAGCCCCCTCCCACAGTTTTGACTGCGTTTAGGCCGATACCTTCTGTGGCTTCAGGCAGTCGATGGCGCGATCCACTGTGGTCTTGGCCATTTCCAGCAGGTGCCACACTGCCAGAATTTTCGCTCGCTCGGGACTTGCCAGCGGTTCACCGCAATTGAGCGCCGTGGCCGAAGCGCTGTGCAGCAAACTGGCGGTGTAGAGCAGGGCGTCTTCGAAGCTCAAGTCATCGATTTGAGCCGTGTGGGTCGGCAGGTAATGATCAATGGCGCGGTTGAATGCGGCGTGGTCTTTGGAAGGATTGAGCGGTGGGTCGGGTACGGCTTTGTTCATCTTGGAGCTCCTGTCTGAATCAAGGAGCCAGCACGCTTGGCGACTAAACCATGGGTGGCGGCTGTACGCAGGTTAGTCGACCGGTCAGAACAGGAACCCGGCGCGCCCGAAGGCGCCCTGCGCACAGCCACCATAAACATCATGAAGCCGTGCGCCTGTTCTGAATCCGGGCGACTAAACCCGATCACTGTTAAGCAGTGACGGATCGCAGACTAGCCACCGATTCCAGCAGGCACAAGGCGGCAGGGATTGTCTAGGAAACGTCCTGCAATTAACAGAGACATGGCCTGCTGGCCCTTTACAAACCATGTCTAAATGCCACTCACCGCATCAAGGTGGGAAGGGGCTTGCTCCCGATGGCGATATGTCAGTCACTGTAGTAATTGACTGATACACCGCCATCGGGAGCAAGCCCCCTCCCACAGTTTTAAGCGTGTTCCCGGAATCGTAGCGGTGCGCAGATTTGCGATGTCTGTGGTCGAGTGACACTTTGCAAAACGCCGCAAATCCAATGTGGGAGGGG
>NZ_VUAZ01000242.1 GCF_009296165.1 Pseudomonas kitaguniensis
CCCCTCCCACAGTTGACCGCGTTCCCATGTGGGAGGGGGCTTGCCCCCGATGGCGTCTGTAGATACACCACTGATTCAATGCAAGGGTCTTCAGGCCGTTTTCACGGCCTTTTTTTTTCGCTTGGCGGTTCAGTTTTCGCATATGCATTTATAGAATAAACAAATGAAAAAATGAGATTTATAGATATATAAATCTACTGATAAGGTCTGTCCCATCTTGGCGACATCGCCACACAGCGAACCGCTGACACTTGCTCAAGGAATTTCCTACATGCTGGTCGTAACACTTGGAGGCAGTCCCAGCCAGCGTTCGCGCTCCGGGGTCTTGCTGGAAAAATCCCGTCAGTTGCTGCAAGACAAAGGCGTGGAAGTCGTCAGTTATCAGATACGCGACTTCCCCGCCGAAGACTTGCTGCATGCCCGCTTCGACAGCCCCAAAGTCATCGACCTGTTGCAGCAGGTGGCCAACGCCGACGGCCTGGTCATCGCCACGCCGGTGTACAAAGCGTCGTTTTCCGGTGCGTTGAAAACCGTACTCGACCTGCTGCCCGAACGCGCACTGGCGCACAAAATCGTATTGCCGATGGCGACGGGCGGCAGCATTGCCCACATGCTGGCGGTCGACTACGCCTTGAAGCCCGTGTTGTCGGCGCTTAAAGCGCAGGAATTGCTCCACGGCATTTTTGCCGAAGACAGCCAAATCGCCTACGCCGAAGGCAGTTCCCAGGCGCAATTGGTGCCGGTGCTTGAGCAGCGTTTACACGAGGCGCTGGAGACGTTTTACAGCGCCATGGCGCGTCGCCCGAAACCGCTTGATCCGAATGTGTTGAATGAACGTTTGTTGAGTGCTCGCTGGAGCATTTAAGCCTTACCGGATTGTGTAGTACTCACCTTACTCAGCCGCCAACGGCCAAGCAGGTGCAGCCAACCCCCTAATCGCACTTTTTGGAGAGAGCGCCATGCGCACTGTCATCTTGCGTCGTGGTCTGGTCGCACTGTTTGCTGCGGCTGTGTCCTTCGGCGCCATTGTCCAAGCCCAGGCCGCCGACACCCTGCGGATCGGTTATCAGAAATACGGCACGCTGGTGTTGCTCAAGGCCAAAGGCACGCTCGAAAAACGCCTCGCGGCTCAGGGCGTGCAGGTGCAGTGGACCGAGTTCCCCGGTGGCCCGCAGTTGCTCGAAGGCCTGAATGTCGGCTCCATCGACTTCGGCGTCACCGGCGAAACCCCACCGGTTTTCGCCCAAGCCGCCGGGGCAGATTTGCTGTATGTCGCCTACGAGCCACCGGCGCCGACCAGCGAAGCGATCCTGGTGCCGAAAGACTCGCCGATCAAATCGGTGGCAGAGCTTAAGGGCAAGAAAGTTGTGCTCAACAAAGGCTCCAATGTGCATTACCTGTTGGTGCGTGCACTGGAAGACGCCGGCCTCAAATACACCGACGTGCAGACCGTGTTCCTGCCGCCCGCCGATGCCCGCGCCGCGTTCGAGCGTGGCAGCGTCGACGCTTGGGTGATTTGGGACCCGTACCAGGCCGCCGCCGAGAAACAACTGCAAGCGCGCACCCTGCGTGACGGCACCGGCATCGCCGACAACCATCAGTTCTACCTGGCCACCAAGCCCTACGCCGAACAACACCCTGACGTGATCAAGGCATTGGTGGAAGAAGTGCGCGCCGTGGGCGAATGGTCCAAGGCCCACCCGGAACAAGTCACCGAACAAGTCGCACCGCTGCTTGGCCTGCCGGCTGACATCACCCTGACCTCGGTGAAGCGCCAAGGCTACGGCGCGTTGTTCCTGACCCCGGAAGTGGTGGCCGCCCAGCAGAAAATCGCCGACAGCTTCTACCAACTCAAATTGATCCCCAAACCCTTGAACATCAAGGACGTGATCTGGACGCCACCCGCCGCCGTTGCCAAAGCGCCGTAATTCGATTTCTTCAGGAGACAACTCCATGAGCCTCAATATTTTCTGGTTCCTGCCTACCCACGGCGACGGCCATTACCTTGGCACCGCCGAAGGCGCTCGCGCCGTCGATCATGGTTATTTGCAGCAGGTGGCCCAGGCCGCTGACCGCCTCGGCTTTGGCGGGGTGCTGATCCCCACCGGTCGCTCCTGTGAAGATTCGTGGCTGGTGGCCGCCTCGCTGATCCCGGTGACCCAGCGTCTGAAGTTTCTTGTCGCACTGCGCCCCGGGATCATTTCCCCGACGGTGGCTGCGCGTCAGGCCGCGACTCTGGATCGCCTGTCCGGCGGCCGCGCGTTGTTCAACCTGGTGACCGGCGGTGATCCCGACGAGTTGGCGGGCGACGGTTTGTTCCTCAGCCACGAAGAGCGCTACCAGGCCTCGGTAGAATTCACACGTATCTGGCGCCGCGTGCTGGAGGGCGAAACCGTGGACTACGACGGCGAGCACATCAGCGTCAAAGGCGCCAAATTGCTCTACCCGCCGATCCAGCAACCGCGCCCGCCGCTGTACTTTGGCGGCTCCTCGGAAGCGGCCCAGGACCTGGCAGCCGAGCAAGTGGAAATGGTGCTGACGTGGGGCGAGCCACCGGCTGCGGTCGCTGAAAAAATCGCCCAGGTACGCGCCAAGGCCGAAAAGCTCGGGCGCACGCTGCGCTTCGGTATTCGCCTGCATGTGATTGTGCGCGAGACCAACGAAGAAGCCTGGCAGGCCGCCGAAAAACTGATCTCTCACGTCGACGACGAGACCATCGCGCGCGCTCAAGCCTCGCTGGCACGCTTCGACTCGGTTGGCCAGCAACGCATGGCTGCCTTGCACGGCGGTAACCGCGACAACCTCGAAGTCAGCCCCAACCTGTGGGCCGGCGTCGGCCTGGTACGCGGCGGTGCGGGTACGGCGCTGGTGGGTGATGGCCCTACGGTGGCTGCACGCGTCAAGGAATACGCCGACTTGGGCATCGACACGTTTATCTTCTCCGGTTACCCACACCTGGAGGAGTCGTATCGGGTCGCTGAACTGTTGTTCCCGCACTTGGACATCGAACGTCCCGAGCTGCCTAAAGGTGCCGGCTACGTGAGCCCGTTTGGCGAAATGGTCGCCAACGACATTCTTCCTAAAGCTGCGTCACAGAGCTGAGGCGGCGTTATGAATTTTGAGAAATTAAGCCATCGCGTAGCCCCATGGGTGCTACCGGTTTTATTGCTGGCGGTGTGGCAGTTGTCGGTGTCGGCGGGTTGGTTATCGACGCGTATTTTGCCGGCACCGAGTGCGGTGATTGAAGCCGGCGTCAACCTGGTGCGCACGGGCGAAATCTGGACTCACTTGGCCATCAGCGGCTGGCGTGCGGGCCTCGGTTTTGTGATCGGTGGCAGCATCGGCCTGGCCTTGGGTTTTATCACCGGCCTGTCGAAATGGGGCGAGCGCTTGCTGGACAGCTCGGTGCAGATGATCCGCAACGTGCCGCACCTGGCGCTGATTCCGCTGGTGATCTTGTGGTTCGGCATTGACGAAACCGCGAAAATTTTCCTGGTCGCGCTCGGCACGCTGTTCCCGATTTACCTGAACACTTACCACGGCATTCGCAACGTCGACCCGGCGTTGGTGGAAATGTCGCGCAGTTATGGTTTGTCCGGCTTCAGCCTGTTTCGTCAGGTGATTCTGCCGGGCGCGTTGCCTTCGATTCTGGTGGGCGTGCGCTTTGCGTTGGGCTTTATGTGGCTGACCTTGATCGTGGCGGAAACCATCTCGGCCAGCTCCGGCATCGGTTACCTGGCAATGAACGCGCGCGAATTTCTGCAAACCGACGTGGTGGTACTTGCCATCGTGATGTACGCGATTCTCGGCAAGCTGGCCGACCTCGCCGCCCGCGGCCTGGAGCGTGTATGGCTGCGCTGGCACCCGGCGTATCAAGTGAATAAAGGCGGTGCGGCATGACAGCTCAACAACCTCCGCGCCTGCTCAAAGGCATCCCGCTGGCGGTGCGCAAACTGCGCAAGGCCTTTGGTGCACGCGAAGTACTCAAGGACATTGACCTGCACATTCCGGCAGGCCAGTTCGTGGCCGTGGTCGGTCGCAGCGGCTGCGGCAAAAGTACCTTGCTGCGCCTGCTGGCCGGTCTGGACAAAGCCAGTGGCGGGGAGCTGCTGGCCGGTTCCGCGCCGCTGAGCGAAGCGATTGAAGACACGCGGTTGATGTTCCAGGAAGCGCGCTTGCTGCCGTGGAAAAAGATCATCGACAACGTCGGCCTCGGCCTTCATGGCAACTGGCGCCCCAGGGCGCTGGAGGCGCTGGAAGCGGTCGGCCTGGCCGAGCGTGCCAATGAGTGGCCGGCGGCCTTGTCCGGTGGCCAGAAGCAACGTGTGGCCTTGGCGCGTGCGTTGATTCACCAGCCACGCTTGCTGCTGCTCGACGAGCCGCTGGGTGCGCTGGACGCCCTGACCCGCATCGAGATGCAACAACTGATCGAAAACCTCTGGCAGAAGCATGGTTTCACCGTGTTGCTGGTGACCCACGACGTCAGTGAAGCGGTGGCGATTGCCGACCGGGTGATTTTGATCGAAGACGGCGAAATCGGCCTGGACTTGATCGTCGACCTGCCGCGGCCACGCGCCCGAGGCTCGCATCGCCTGGCCGCGCTGGAAGCCGAAGTGCTTAACCGTGTGCTGTCGTTGCCCGGCTCGCCGCCGGACCCTGAACCTGTTTCACCGTTGCCTACGCAATTGCGTTGGGCTCAATAACTCACGTGTCCCATGAAGGAAAAACAACATGACTATTAAAGCCATCAACGTGCGTAACCAGTTCAAAGGCACCATCAAGGAAATCGTTGTAGGCGACGTGCTGTCGGAAATTGACGTACAGACCGCGTCCGGTATCGTGACGTCGGTGATCACCACTCGCTCGGTCAAAGAGCTGGAGCTGGTGATTGGCAGCGAAGTGATTGCCTTCGTGAAATCCACCGAGGTATCGATCGCCAAGTTGTGATCGAAATGTGCGGCGGCCTCATCGGGAGCGATTCGACTTGCTCCCGATG
>NZ_VUAZ01000243.1 GCF_009296165.1 Pseudomonas kitaguniensis
CGAACAGGCCGATAAACGGCGCGGTGCTGCCGATACTGGCGAGAATCGCCTGGCCACTTTCCAGCGCGCGGCGTTCTTTTTGGATCTGCTGGCGCAGGTTGCGCTCCAGGCGGTCGGCGCGGTTGATGGTGTGGGCCAACTGCTGTGTATTGCGCGGCGTGTCATCGATAATCATCGCTTCAAAACCGCTGTTGGCGATGCGCGCCAGCGAGCCTGGGTATTGGCTGGCGTGTTCAGCGGCAGTCAACAGATCCGGCGCGGCCCAGAAGACCTTGGTGAACTGGTTGTTCTGGGATTTCTGACGCAAGTATTGCGATGACTTGATGAGCAACAGCGCCCAACTGATCACCGAAAACAGCACCAATGCCCAAAGTACCCCCGGGACAATCATGGAAGACAGAGACTCGTTCATGGCTATACCTCGCACTGCGGTTTAATAACGCGGCTTAAATGAATGTCGGCACTCGACTGGGTTATTCCGGTAACTTGAAAGCGATTGTCTGCGTCGCAAACCCTTCTATCGGGGTATCCTCGCGTTTGGCCGGCACAAACTTCCAATTGCGTACAGCCTCAACGGCGGCGTCATCCAGGGCTTGTTTGCCGCTGGACTTGATCACCTCCACAGAACCTGCGCGGCCGTTGGGCAGCACTTTGATGCGTAGCCCCACCGACCCTTCCCAGTTGCGCCGTAATGCCAGGGACGGGTATTCCGGTGGCGGGTTGCCGAGGCTGGCCAACCCGGACACCGCGGCGGTTTCCTTGACCGGCCCGGGTGCTGCCGCCGGTGCTGCGGGCGCAGCTGCGGGCGCTGCCGGAGCGGCCGGTGCCGGTGGCGC
>NZ_VUAZ01000244.1 GCF_009296165.1 Pseudomonas kitaguniensis
GCACCGAGTGGTGGGACAGGCCCACTAATCCGCTTGCTTCAATGAAACCTGTGGGCTCAGCACCATCCGCTCTTCACCGACCTCTTCGGCATACCGCGCCACTACCTTCTGGCACAGCCCGACTATCTCCTCCACCAGCTCGACACCGACGCGCCACGACACCACCACCTGCAAGTTTGGCAAGCGTTGCGCCATCGGCAGCATCACCAATTCCCCGCGTGCCAGCTCCTCACGGACCAGCACCGGGGGCAGGGCGCCCACCCCAAAACCATCGCGTAGCAAGCGGGTGATCGCCGACACCGAGTTCACACAGTTCATGCGGGGCGCGGCCACGCCGTTGGCCTGCATCAGGCTCAACACGTCCTGGTGTGGGTGGGAATTTTTCGAGTAAGTGATGATGCGCTCCCGGGCCAGTTCGGCGAGGGAAGCATAGTCGCGGTTGTAGATCGAATGGCGGGCAACAATCCATGCCATCGGGTGGCTGGCAAGTTCCAGGCTGCGCACGGTTTCGAGGCGCAGCAGGTCGGTTTGCAGGATCAGGTCAAGGAAGCCTTTTTGCAGCTGATCACTGAGGTTGAGCGCGGTATCGGCGATCAATTCAATTTCGACCAGCGGAAAATGGTCCATCAATTCCGCCACCAAAGGGCTGAGCCACGTATGGATCACCGTGTCCATCGCGCCGATCCGAATCCGTCCGACCTTGCTGCTGGTGGTTTCCAGGGACTGTTTCAAGCCCTGCAGCGTCACCATCATTTGCTCGGCGTAATCGAGCACCTTCAAGCCTTCCGGGGTCAGGCTCACGCCGCGCGAGTCGCGCAGAAACAGCTTCACGCCCAACTCGCTTTCGAGCACGGCAATGCGGCTGGAAATCGAGGCTTGGGTGGTGAACAGCTTTTCGGCGGTCAGCCGAAAGCTCTTGAGCTTGGCCACCCAGACGAAGGTTTCGAGGAACTTCAAATTCATGGGATCAACTTTTCTTATGCATGGATCGGTTTTTATTAGTTGGACGCCGCGCCGGGCAAACGCCAAAAATCGAGCTATTCCACGATAAGCGGCGTTGGGGTGCCAGGACAAGTTGCGCGTTGTGTGCCCACAATCCCACACTGTAAAAAATACACAGCCTAGAGGAGCACCCACCGTGAGCCGTCTGTTATTGAACTGTGACATCGGCGAAAGTTTTGGCAACTGGACCCTGGGTCTGGACGCCGAAGTCATGCCGTTCATCGATTGCGCCAACGTGGCTTGCGGCTTTCATGCCGGCGACCCGAGCATCATGCGCAAGACCGTCAGCCTGGCCTTCAAGCACGGCGTGCAAGTCGGCGCGCACCCGGCGTACCAGGACCTGCAAGGTTTCGGGCGCCGCTCCATGGCCTACACGCCTCAGGAAATCCAGGACCTGTTGCACTACCAGATTGGCGCGCTGGACGGCATCTGCCGCGCGCAAGGCGGGCGCGTCAGTTACGTCAAACCGCATGGCGCGATGTACAACGACATGATGGCCAACCCAGCGCAACTGCGCGCGGTTATTCAGGCCGTGGCGGCCTATGGCGACTTGCCGCTGATGCTGTTGGCCACTCGTGATAACAGCGCGGCCAAGGCCTTGGGCGAGGAATACGGGGTTATTCTGTGGTTCGAAGCGTTCGCCGACCGTGCTTACGACCACCGGGGGCACTTGGTCTCCCGCCAGTTGCCGGGCGCCGTGCACCACGACTCCGAGACCATCATCCAGCAAGCCTTGACCCTTTCCCAAGGCGAAGCGCTGACCGCCAGCGACGGCAGCGCCTTGCTGTTGCAGGCCAATACGCTGTGTGTGCATGGCGACAACGCCAGTTCGGTGGCCGCGGTAAAACGTATCCGCGAGGCATTGAGGCCAGCATGAAGCCACGCGTTGAAGTGGTGGCGATTGACTGCCTGATGGTGCGTCTGTTTGAGGTGATTGCCGAAGCCAATATGCCGTGGATGCTCGCTGCCACCCAGCGCCTGCGCGAGCGTTTTGGCGCGGCACTGGTCGACCTGGTGCCGTCCTACACCACCTTGATGGTGCATTACGACCTTACGGTATTGGCCCCGGCTCAGGCGCGGGTGTTGATCGATCAGGCCCTGGCCGACCTGCAACCCCAAGCCCAGGGCAGCGGCCAGTGCCACGTGTTGCCAGTGTGGTACGACCTGAGCGTCGGCCCTGAACTGAGCTTGCTCAGCCAGCGCAGCGGCTTGGCGGTAGACGAAGTGGTCCGCCGCCACAGCGCCCATCAATACCAGGTATTCGCGCTCGGCTTTGCGCCCGGTTTTGCCTTTATGGGCTTGGTCGATGAGGTGCTCGCCACGCCACGCCTCAGCACGCCACGCAAACGCGTGGCTGCCGGCAGCGTCGCATTGCTGAACGGCAGACCGCCGCTTACCCGGTGGTATCGCCCGGTGGCTGGAACCTGATCGGCCGCACCCCGGCCAAGCTGTTCGACCGTGAGCGCGACGGCTACAGCTTGATACAACCCGGCGACACTGTACGTTTCGAGCCCGTCAGCCACGCCGAATTTATCCGCTTGGGCGGCGATGACACGCCATTGGAGGCGCAGGCATGAGCCGCTTGTTGATCGAGGCCAGCACGCCGCTGTGCCTGTTGCAGGATGCCGGCCGTTTTGGCGTGCGCCACCTCGGCGTGACCCAGGGCGGCGCGCTGGACTGGGTGTCGATGTCGTGGGCCAATTGGTTGCTGGGCAACGCGTTGGATGCGCCGGTGGTGGAAATCACCTTGGGCGGTTTTACCGTGCAGGCGCAAGAGTATTGCCTGCTGGCCCTGGCCGGTGCGGACCTGGGCGCTTACATTGATGAGCGTGCGGTCAGCCCCGGGCGCAGTTTTATCCTGCAAAAGGGCCAGCGCTTGCGCTTCACCCAACCGTTCAGCGGCGCGCGCGCTTACCTGGCGGCGCCCGGCGGGTTTACTGCGCCGCAGGTGCTGGGCAGTTGTGCCACGGTAGTGCGCGAGGCGTTGGGTGGGCTGGACGGTTTCGGCAAAGCGTTGGCCGAGGGCGTGCACCTGGCGTATTCCGGTACGGGCGGCGCGATGAAAGTGCTGAGTGAACCGGGGTTGCCTGCCAAGGCGCCGCTGGAGGTCATTGTCGGTGCGCAGATTGGCCAGTTCAGCGGGCAAAGCCTGTTTGACGCGTTCAACACCGAATGGGCCATCGACAGCCGCGCCGACCGCATGGGCATGCGCTTGCTGGGCACGCCGTTGCAGTATCAAGGACCGTCGTTGATCTCTGAAGGCATTCCGTTGGGGGCGATCCAGGTGCCGCCGGACGGGCAACCCATTGTGTTGCTCAATGACCGGCAGACCATCGGCGGCTACCCGCGTTTGGGTGCGCTGACGCCGTTGGCGCAGGCCAGGCTGGCGCAATACCTGCCCGGCGAGAAAGTGCGCCTGGCGCCGGTGGTGCAAGAGACCGCGCATCGCCAGCACCGCGACTTTTTACAGCGCCTTGCCACCGTCTAAAAAACACCGAGGCCACAATGTGGGAGGGGGCTTGC
>NZ_VUAZ01000245.1 GCF_009296165.1 Pseudomonas kitaguniensis
GCAACCCAACCTGAATTAGCTCCATTCCAACTGGAATTGACTGCAACCCAACCTGAATTAGCTGCATTCCAACTGGAATTAACTGCAACCCAACCTGAATTAGCTGCAGTCCAACTGGAATTGACTGCAGTCCAACCTGAATTGGTTGCAGTCCAACTGGAATTACCTGCACTCCAACTGAAGAAATGCAGTCAACTGTGGGAGGGGGCTTGCTCCCGATTGCGGTCTTAAAGGTTACGAATACCTAAGCGCATGCGCCGGCTCTATTTTCGCCGCACGATACGCCGGGTACAGCGTCGCCAAAAAGCTCAATACAAAACCCGCCGAACAAATCAGCAGCACATCCCCGCCCTGCAGTTCCGACGGCAAGTTGCTGACAAAATACACGTCGGAACTAAAAATATGCTGCCCGCTCACCCGCTCCAGCCAGCCCACCAGTTCACTCACGTTCAGCGCCGCGATCACGCCCAGCACGCCGCCAATCAAGGTGCCGACAATGCCGATCACCGTGCCCTGCACCATGAAAATAGCCATGATCTGCCGAGGTGTGGCGCCAATGGTGCGCAAAATAGCAATATCCGCGCCCTTGTCGTTCACCACCATGATAAGCGTGGCGATGATGTTGAACGCAGCCACGGCGACGATCATCAGCAACAGCAGGCCGATCATGGTCTTTTCCATTTTCATTGCGCTGAACAGGCTGCCCTGGGTGTGGGTCCAGTCATCCGGCTTGTAGCCCGTGCCCAGGCTGGCAGCGATGTCCGCCGAGACCTTGGGCGCCGCGTACAAGTCTTTCACCGCCAGGCGCACGCTTTGCACCTGGTTCGGCTGCCAATGCTGCATCTGGGCGGCGTCGGCCATGTGAATCAATGCCATCGAGCCATCCAGCTCGGCGCCGACCTTGAAGATACCGACCACGTTCAAACGCTGCATACGCGGGGTGATGCCACCCGGCGCGCTGCTGATTTCAGGCACGATCAGGGTCAGCTTGTCGCCCACGTTGAGGCGAAAACGCCGCGCGGTGATTTCGCCGACCACCACACCGAACTCGCCGGGTTTCAGGTCGTCCAGTTTGCCGCGCACAATATGCTGAGCCACGATCGAAACCTTGCCTTCCTGAGCCGGGTCAATACCGCTGATCTCGATCGGCTGCATCGCGCCCTTGTAGGAGAACATGCCGTCCATTTGGGTAAACGGTACGGCGGCAGTCACCTCGGGGTTTTTCATCGCAGCAGCGGCCACCGGCTGCCAATCATCAATCGGGTTTACGCCGACGATGGTGGCGTGCGGCACCATGCCGAGGATGCGTGAGCTCATTTCGCGCTGAAAGCCGTTCATCACCGACAACACCACAATCATCGCCAACACGCCCAGGGCGAGGCCGATCATCGAGGTCATCGAGATAAACGAAACAAAACGGTTGCGGCGCTTGGCGCGGGTATAGCGCGTGCCGATGAAAATCGATAACGGTCTGAACATTCGCGTGCACCGCCTGAAAAAATGAAAAAGCCCGGCGCCAGGCGCCAGGCTTGAAACGGGTCAGATGGCGACCAAGTGACCTTCCTGCAGGTGCAACACACGGTCCATCTGGCGGGCCATGCTCATGTCATGGGTCACCACCAGGAACGCGGTGCGCATCTGGGTGCTCAGTTCCAGCATCAAGTCCTTGATGCCCTGCGCGGTGTGGGAGTCGAGGTTGCCGGTCGGCTCGTCGAGCATCACCAAGCCCGGGTTATTGACCAGGGCGCGGGCGATTGCCACACGCTGGCGCTCACCGCCGGACAATTCGGCCGGTTTGTGCTCCAGGCGATGGCCAAGGCCGACGCGCTCCAGCAACGCCTTGGCACGCTGGCGCGCCTCTGGAATAGCGGTTTTGCCGATCAACAGCGGCATGCACACGTTTTCCAGCGCGGTGAACTCGGCCAGCAAGTGGTGAAACTGGTACACAAAACCCAGCGAACGGTTACGCAGTTGGCCGCGCGCCTTTTCATTCAAGGCCGACAGTTCTTCACCGGCCAGCCACACGCTGCCCTGGGACGGCGTATCCAGGCCGCCCAGCAGGTTGAGCAAGGTACTTTTGCCGGAACCGGAACTGCCGACAATTGCCACGCGCTCGCCGGGGTGCAGCTCAAGCTGCAAATTGGACAACACCACGACCGATTCCGGCCCTTCCTCGTAGGACTTGCCCAGGTTGCGGCAGCTCAGGATTGCTTTTTCACTCATGCCCGATTCACTCATAACGTAAGGCCTGTGCTGGCTGGGTACGTGCCGCGCGCCAGGCTGGATACAGGGTGGCAAGGAAACTCAAGACCAACGCGGCGCCACCGACCATCAACACATCCTGGGCTTGAACCTGGGACGGCAAGTAATCGATAAAGTAGACGTCTGCGTTGAGAAACTTGTGGCCGATGACTTTTTCCAGCGCGGCGATGGCGGCGCTGACGTTCAGCGCGGCCAGAATGCCGACCGCTGTGCCGATCAAGGTGCCAACCACGCCGATCACCGTGCCCTGCACCATAAAGATCGCCATGATCTGCCCCGGCGTGGCGCCGAGGGTGCGCAGGATGGCGATATCGCCCTTCTTGTCGTTCACCACCATTACCAGGGTCGAGATGATGTTGAACGCAGCCACCGCGACGATCAGCAGCAACAGCAAGCCGATCATGGCTTTTTCCATGCGGATGGCCTGGTACAGGTTGCCGTGGGTGCGGGTCCAGTCGCGGGCGTAATACTGCGACTCACCCAGGTGCTGGGCGATTTCCCAGGCGCCGCGCGGTGCGTCGAACAGGTCGTTGAACTTGAGGCGCAGGCCCTGCACCTGGTCCGGCTTCCAGCGGTGCAGCCGGGCCAGGTCGGTGAGGTTGGTCAGGCCGAGGTAGCCGTCGATCTCGCCAGCGCCAACGTGGAAGGTGCCGACCACGTTGAAGCGCTTCATGCGCGGGAACATGCCGGCCGGGGTCACGGTGACTTCCGGCGCGACGAAGGTCAGCTTGTCGCCGATGTTCACGCCGAGCTTGGCCGCCGCCTTGTCGCCGATCACGATGCCAAAGCTGCCGGGCGCCAAATCGTCAAGTTTGCCCTGCAGCATGAACTTGTCGATGATCGAGACCTTGCGCTCCTGGGCCGGGTCGATGGCATTCAGCAGAATTTTCTGCACCTTGCCGTCGTGGGTCAGCAACCCCTGCATCTGGGTGAATGGCGCAACCGCCACCACCTTGGGGTTTTGCTTGACCTTGTCGGCCAGGCTTTGCCAGTCGCTGATAGGCGCGTCGCCCTCGATGGTCGCGTGGGGCACCATGCCCAACACGCGGGTGCGCATCTCATGATCGAAGCCGTTCATCACCGACAGCACCACAATCATCACGACCACGCCCAAGGCGAGCCCGATCATCGAGGTCAAGGAAATGAACGACACAAAATGATTGCGGCGCTTTGCACGGGTATAACGCGTGCCAATAAATACGAAGAGAGGTCTGAACATGTCGGGGCTTGTTCGGAGGAAAAGAAGACGTCCCAGTGGCGGGGTCAGGTAAGCAGCTTTACACTCAGACCATTACCGCTACTTTGGGTTCGCCATGTCGACATTAGATGAAGAAGAACGCCGCGAATACTACCGTATCGACGACATGATCGCACTCCAAATCAGCACGCTCTCTGCTCCCGACGCGGCGAGCAAGGAAGTGTTGCTGGATGATTCGCCGCTGTTCAACCTGCTCAGCGAATTGCACCTCAGCGAATTCGAAGCCCAGCACCTGCTACGCCAGATCAACGAGAAAGATCGCAGCCTGGCGGCCTTCCTCAAGGTCCAGAACAAACGTGTCGACCTGCTCAGCCAAATCATGGCGCGCGGCTTGCTGGATGAGGTCGGCGCGCCACAGCCGGTGATCATTTCCGAAGGCGGTATCGACTTCCAGCACCCCACGCACTTGGCGCCCGGCGCGCACCTGGCGGTCAAGCTGGTGCTGATGCCGCAAGCGCTGGGCCTGTTGCTGCGCGCCCGCGTGACGCAGTGCGATGCCAAGGCTGACGGGTTTGCGGTGGCCACGGAATTTGAATCAATGACCGATGCCCAACGCCAACTGCTGGCGCGCTACATCCTGCAGAAACAAGCCCAGGAACGACGCCTGGCGCGCGAACAGAGCGACGCCCAAGACACCTGAATGTGTATTACCCCGCCAAAAAACCTGGCGCAAAGGAGCAACTGTGACCCTGATCTACGGCCACCGCGGTGCCAAAGGCGAAGCACCGGAAAACACCCTGACCAGCTTCCAGGAGTGCCTCAAGCACGGTGTACGCCGCTGCGAACTGGATTTGCACCTGTCAATGGACGGCGAGTTGATGGTCATCCACGACCCGACCCTTAAACGCACCACCGACCGGCGCGGCAAAGTCGTCGAGTACTCGGCGGCCGACCTGGTGAAAATGGACGCGCGCAAAGGCGGCCCGGGCTGGGTGCAACCCTGCCCGATCCCACGCCTGGAAGAGTTGTTCGAGCAATGCGACTTTGACCACTGGCAACTGGAAGTCAAAAGCGCCTCACGCACGCGCGCCGCGACCACCGTGCTGGCGATTCGTGAGATGGCCGTACGTTTTGGCCTGATGGACAAGGTCACCGTGACCTCAAGCTCGCGCGAAGTATTAAAAGCCGCGGTTGATCTGACCCCGGACCTGTCACGTGGCCTGGTCGCAGAATACGCGTGGCTCGACCCGCTGAAGGTCGCGCAAAACTACGGCTGTGAATACCTGGCGTTGAACTGGACGTTGTGCACCCCCGAGCGATTGGAAAAAGCCCAGCGCCAGGGTTTGCACGTGTCGGTGTGGACAGTCAACGAACCTGCGCTGATGCGCAGGCTCGCCGACTTCGGCGTAGATAGCCTGATTACAGACTTTCCCGGTTTGGCCACTGCCACCCTCGAGAATTACTGAAATCGGTCTCCCCGGCCGGCTCAGGCCACCGGCCGGAGCCGCTCAAAAAAGCCGGTTGAGGCCGTCGTAGGCCGCTACCCGATAGGCTTCAGCCATGGTCGGGTAGTTGAACGTGGTGTTTACAAAGTACTTGAGGGTATTTTGCTCACCCGGCTGGTTCATGATCGCCTGGCCGATGTGCACGATTTCCGAGGCCTGGTAGCCGAAGCAATGCACACCGAGCACCTCAAGCGTTTCACGGTGGAACAGAATCTTCAGCATGCCTTGCGGCTCACCGGCGATCTGCGCACGCGCCATGCTCTTGAAGAACGCTTTGCCGACTTCGTAAGGCACCTTGGCCTTGGTCAGTTCGTGTTCGTTCTTGCCGATCGAGCTGATCTCGGGAATCGTGTAGATCCCGGTCGGCACGTCGTTCACATAACGCCAGCTACCGTTATCAATAATGCTGCCTGCCGCCGAGCGGCCTTGGTCATGCGCAGCACTGGCCAGGCTTGGCCAGCCGATCACGTCACCGGCGCCATAAATATTCGCCACGCAGGTGCGGTAATCCTCGTCCACCTCGATCTGGCCACGGCTGTTGACCTTGACCCCGATGTTTTCCATGCCCAGCTTGTCGGTGTTGCCGGTACGGCCGTTGCACCACAGCAGGGCGTCGGCCTTGATTTTCTTGCCGGACTTGAGGTGCAGGATCACGCCGTTGTCGAGGCCTTCGACGCGCTCGTACTCTTCGTTGTGGCGCACGGTGATGTTGTTGTTGCTGAAGTGGTAGCTCAACGCCTGGGAAATTTCCGAGTCGAGGAAGCTCAGCAACTGATCACGGTTATCCACCAGCTCGACCAATACACCGAGGCCGCTGAAAATCGACGCGTATTCGCAACCGATCACACCAGCGCCATAGATAATCAGTTTGCGCGGGGTATGGCCCAAGCTGAGGATGGTGTCGCTATCGTAGATACGCGGGTGGTGAAAATCGATATCCGCCGGGCGATACGGGCGCGAGCCGGTGGCGATGATGATGTGCTTGGCCACCAGCTTTTCGACCACGCCGTTGGCGCAGACCACTTCGATGGTTTGCTCGTCGGCGAAACTGCCGGTGCCGAAGAACAGGTCAACGCGGTTACGCGCGTAGTAACCGGTGCGCGAGGCGACTTGTTTGGCGATCACTTTTTCGGCGCTTTTCAACACGTCGGGGAACGAGAACCAGCGCGGCTCACCAATCGCCCGGAACATCGGGTTGGTGTTGAACTGCATGATCTGGCGCACCGAGTGACGCAAGGCCTTGGACGGGATGGTGCCCAGGTGGGTGCAGTTACCGCCGACCTGGCGACGGCTATCGACCATCGCCACCTTGCGCCCCGCTTTGGCGGCATTCATCGCCGCACCTTCTCCAGCCGGGCCGGAACCCAGTACCACCACGTCGTAGTTGTAGACAGCCATGCGTACTCCTCAGAACAGGCCAGGCGCACGGTTGAACGCCTGGCTAAATCATGCCGCGGCCAGCGGGCATGAAGGACAATTTGGCTCAAGTGTGTGAACCGGGGCACAGTCTATATAAGGCTCAACGCCGCGCACATTAACCCTTGGTCGCGTCGTAGGCCAGTCTTGCCTTTACTACAGGCACAGTAAACTGGCATTACACTGCTGACACTCATCTTTGCAGGACACATCATTATGCGGTATGTCGTTTTGTATTTATTGCTGATTTTTTCTGTAACCGGGCAAGCAAGTGAGGCGGACCGGCTCAAGCAGGCGGGTTTTCCTGCGCAGTCTGATGAACTGGCGTTGAAAAACCAGGCGGTGCTGGTCTATTTGTGGGCGGATGTGTATGCGGCAGCGCTGTATGCCCCGGCCGACACCCGCGCGAAGCAGGCCTGGGACCAGCAAAAGCCGCTACGACTTGAGCTGTATTACTTTCGTGATATAGACCGCAATGATGTGATCAAGGCCGCCACCGCCACCCTGGAGCGTCAGCAGGCCAGCCCGCGCTTGAAGCCTGAGATTGAAAAGCTGCATGCGCGCTTTCGCGATATTCGCAGCGGCGATCGGTATGCCCTGGATTTTCGCCCGCGGCGAGGTTTGAACCTGGAAATCAATGGCGAGGTGGTGTTCAGCAGTCGCGATGACGCGCTGGCGCGGGCCTATCTGGGAATCTGGCTGGCGCCGAAGGGCTTGTCTGATGAATTGCGCGGCAAACTGCTCAAATAATCGGGTGTGTCATGCACATCTGTATTCACTGAACCACCGCCATCGGGAGCAAGCCCCCTCCCACAGTTGACTGTATTCACACATCAATCTGTGGGGGGCTTGTCACCACATTTACTGCATTCACACATCCACCTGTGGAAGGGCTTGCCCCCACATTCACTGCATCCACACATCAACCTGTGGTGAGAGGCTT
>NZ_VUAZ01000246.1 GCF_009296165.1 Pseudomonas kitaguniensis
AAACGTCCTGCAAGTTAAAGCGAAACGTCGTTGATGGCCCTTTAATCCGCAAACCGCATCTCGCGCGTTTCCCCCATCAGCAACCCCGCGTTCTGCTCCGTCACCTCCCGGATGTAATCCCACAACAACGTGATCCGCTTCAACTTGCGCAGATCCTCCCGGCAATACATCCAAAATTGCCGCGTAATCGCAATCTGCTCCCCCAACACCGGCAACAACCGCGCATCCTGCGCCGCCAAAAAGCACGGCAATATCGCCATCGACCGACCTTGCTGCGCCGCGACGTACTGCGCGATCACACTGGTGCTGCGCAAACTTGCGCTGGCGCCGGGCACCACGTTCGCCAGGTACAACAGCTCCGAACTGAAGGCTAAATCATCCACGTAGCTGATAAACGGATGCTCGGCCAAATCGGCAGGGCGTTGGATGGGCGGGTGTTGGTCGAGGTAATCCTGGGTCGCGTAGAGCTGTAATGTGTAGTCGCACAATTTGCAGCACACGTAAGGCCCGTGTTCCGGGCGTTCCAGGGCGATAACGATGTCGGCTTCGCGCTTGGACAGGCTGATGAAGTGCGGCAGCGGCAGGATGTCGACCGAGATGGCCGGGTAGGTGTCGACGAAATGGCTCAACTGCGGCGTGATGAAAAAGCTGCCGAAGCCTTCGGTACAGCCCATGCGCACATGGCCGGAGAGCGCTACGCCGGAGCCGGAGACTTGCTCGCAGGCCATGTGCAAGGTGCTTTCGATGGACTCCGCGTAACCCAACAAACGTTGGCCCTCGGCGGTTAAGACAAAACCGTTGGTCCGCGATTTTTCGAACAGCAAGGTGCCGAGTGATACTTCCAGGGAACTGATGCGCCGCGACACGGTGGTGTAGTCCACCGCCAGGCGCTTGGCGGCGACGCTGGCTTTGCGGGTGCGCGCCACTTCGAGAAAAAACTTCAGGTCATCCCAGTTCAGGGAGCCCAAGGACGTGATGTTTTTTTGCATATAGGACCGGCTTTTATGTGCGTTCTTATTAGAAGTTTGCACATCTATACTCCAAAAACAGTCCGAACGCCTCATTCCCAAGGCGGTTTACGCGCCTTGTCTCTGCATAACTATAAGATTTGGAGACCCTCATGAACGCATCTGCCGACATTGCCGTGCAACAGGTCAAGCTGCTGATCAACGGTGAATGGCTCGAGTCCAAGAGCACTCACTGGCAAGACGTCGTCAACCCGGCCACCCAGCAAGTGCTGGCCAAGGTGCCGTTTGCCACGGCCGATGAAGTGAATGCCGCCATCGACGCTGCCCACCGCGCCTTCCAGACCTGGAAGCTGACGCCAATCGGTGCGCGCATGCGCATCATGCTCAAGCTGCAAGCGTTGATTCGCGAACACTCCAAGCGTATCGCCGTGGTCCTCAGCGCCGAGCAGGGCAAGACCATTGCCGATGCCGAAGGCGACATTTTTCGTGGCTTGGAAGTGGTGGAACATGCCTGTTCCATCGGCACGTTGCAGATGGGCGAATTTGCTGAAAACGTCGCCGGTGGCGTCGACACCTACACCCTGCGCCAACCCATCGGCGTGTGCGCGGGCATTACCCCATTCAACTTCCCGGCGATGATCCCGCTGTGGATGTTCCCGATGGCCATCGCCTGCGGCAACACCTTCGTTCTTAAACCGTCCGAGCAAGACCCGCTGTCGACCGTGCTGCTGGTGGAGCTGGCGCTGGAAGCCGGTGTGCCGCCTGGCGTGTTGAACGTGGTGCACGGCGGCAAAGACGTGGTGGATGCGCTGTGCACGCACAAAGACATCAAGGCCGTGTCTTTCGTCGGCTCGACTGCTGTGGGCACGCATGTTTACGACTTGGCGGGCAAACACGGCAAGCGCGTGCAGGCGATGATGGGCGCGAAGAACCACGCCGTGGTGCTGCCCGACGCTAACCGCGAACACACGCTGAATGCGCTGGTCGGTGCCGGTTTTGGCGCGGCGGGCCAGCGTTGCATGGCGACCTCGGTGGTGGTGCTGGTCGGCGCGGCCAAGCAGTGGCTGCCGGACCTTAAGGCGCTGGCGCAAAAGCTCACCGTGAATGCCGGCAGCGAAGCGGGCACCGATGTTGGCCCGGTGATTTCCAGGCGCGCCAAGGCACGCATTTTGGAGTTGATCGAAAGCGGCGTGAAAGAAGGCGCCACGCTGGAGCTGGACGGCCGCGACATCACGGTGCCGGGTTTTGAGCAAGGCAACTTCGTCGGCCCGACGCTGTTCTCGGGCGTGACCACGGATATGCAGATCTACACCCAGGAAATTTTCGGCCCGGTGCTGGTGGTGCTCGAAGTCGCGACGCTCGATGAGGCCATCGCGCTGGTCAACGCTAACCCGTTCGGCAACGGCACCGGTTTGTTCACCCAGAGCGGCGCGGCGGCGCGTAAGTTCCAGAGCGAAATTGACGTGGGCCAGGTCGGCATTAACATCCCGATCCCGGTGCCGGTGCCGTTCTTCAGTTTCACCGGTTCGCGTGGCTCCAAGCTCGGCGACCTCGGCCCGTACGGCAAGCAAGTGGTGCAGTTTTACACCCAGACCAAAACCGTCACCAGCCGCTGGTTTGACGACGACACGGTCAACGATGGCGTCAACACCACCATCAACCTGCGCTGAGTTCGGGAGACGACCATGAAAATTGCATTTATCGGTTTGGGCAACATGGGCGCGCCCATGGCCCGCAACCTGATCAAGGCCGGCCACGCGCTTAGCCTGTTCGACCTCAACCAGGCGGTACTCAAAGAGCTGGCCGAACTGGGTGGCCGCATCAGCGACTCGCCGCGTGATGCGGCGCACGGTGCTGAGCTGGTCATTACGATGCTGCCAGCCGCTGCGCATGTGCGCAGTGTGTGGCTGAATGACGACGGCGTTTTGGCTGGTATCAGCGAAGGCGTACCGGCGGTGGATTGCAGCACCATCGACCCGCAAACCGCGCGCGATGTGGCCGCTGCCGCCGCCAAACAAGGCGTGGTAATGGCCGATGCGCCGGTGTCCGGTGGCACCGGCGGCGCCAGTGCCGGCACGCTGACGTTTATGGTCGGCGCACCCCCGGAACTGTTCGCCACCTTGCAACCGGTGTTGGCGCAGATGGGCCGCAACATCGTGCATTGCGGTGACGTCGGCACCGGGCAAATCGCCAAGATCTGCAACAACCTGTTGCTCGGCATCAGCATGGTCGGCGTCAGTGAAGCCATGGCGTTGGGCGACGCGCTGGGCATCGACACCCGCGTGCTGGCTGGCATCATCAACAGCTCCACCGGGCGTTGCTGGAGTTCGGACACTTACAACCCGTGGCCCGGTGTGATCGACACCGCGCCGTCGTCGCGGGGTTATACCGGCGGTTTCGGCGCCGACCTGATGCTCAAAGACCTGGGCTTGGCCACTGAGGCCGCGCGCCAGGCCAAGCAGCCGGTGATCCTCGGCGCCGTGGCTCAACAGTTGTATCAATCGATGAGCCAGCGCGGGGAAGGTGGCAAGGACTTCTCGGCGATCATCAACAGCTATCGCAAGCCCGCGTAGGCGAATTTGCGAGAGCCCGCGTGGGTGGGCTCTCGTTTTTTACAGGCTACGCGTTACCACAGTGGCCGCTCATAACTGACGATCAAGCGCGTTTCGTCGACATTGCGTTCAAAGTTGGAACGCACCATTGCGTTGCGCAAACGTACCTTCACGTTTTTCAGCGTCGGGTTCTGGAACGCATACGTCACGTCGATATCGCGTTCCCATTCGTGGCCGTCCGAGCGCCCTGGGCCGCGGTCGACGTTGCTGCCCGATGCATAGCGAGTAAACAGCGAAAGGCCAGGCGCGCCGAGTGCGGTGAAGTCATAGTCGTAGCGAGCTTGCCAGGAGTTTTCATCTTTATTGGCGAAGTCGCTGTATTGGAAAAAATTCACCAGCGACGAAAAGCTTCCTCTCAGGGATGCGTATCCCGTATTGCCTGACATGGTTTGATAAGCGCCGGTCCATTTATGCGACCCCAATGAATAACTGAATAGCGCGCCCAACGCGGTGTTGTCGATGTTGGTGTTGCCGTTGTCGGTCGCGCGCGCGTAACGCAGTTCGCTTTTCAGGCTTTGGTTCTCGGCGATCGGGTAGGTATGTTGAACGGTGGCAGAGTGTTTTGTGTAAAGGTCATCCAGCGCGCTGTAGTAGTAACTGCCGGTGAGTTGTTTAGTGAAGGCGTAACTGCCGCCGGCGAAGTC
>NZ_VUAZ01000247.1 GCF_009296165.1 Pseudomonas kitaguniensis
TATACGCGGGTTATCAGGTATTGCCTAACTGCGTAAAAAGGCGGCTCAGTCTGCTTCTTCGATCCACAGGCCTTGAATCGCCTCCAGAACCTTTTCGCCACCCCGGTCCGGGATGTCGTCGAAGTCCGGCAGCGCCATTACCAGGTTGCGCAGCTTGACGAAGTTGACCGTCAGAGGATTGACCTCAGGGTGAGCTTCAGCAAGTTGTATAGCGATTTCTTGTACATCAACCCATTTCAGGCTCATGACATTTCCTTGAATCAATGCGGCGCTTCGGCCGCATGGTTGAGCGAATATTTCGGAATTTCGACGGTAATGTCTTCAGTTCCTACCTTTGCCTGACAGCTTAGGCGCGATTGCGCTTCCAGGCCCCACGCACGGTCAAGAAAGTCTTCTTCCAGCTCATCGGCTTCTTCGAGGGAGTTGAAACCTTCGCGAATGATGCAGTGGCAGGTGGTGCAGGCGCAGACACCACCGCACGCACTCTCTATCTCGATGTGGTTGTCA
>NZ_VUAZ01000248.1 GCF_009296165.1 Pseudomonas kitaguniensis
CGTCAACATGGACCGCCCCGCCGGCGCGCAATCGTCTGGCAAGGCGGCGCCTGGGACGATTGGCGCAACGATATCGGTGGCCCGGGCCGTCTGGAAAAAAGCGGCATCGGCTGGCTGCGCCTGAGTGGCAACAACAGCTTCGCCGGGGCCACCATCAAGGAAGGCATTCTGGAGCTGGACGGGGCTAACCACCTCAAGGGCGACGTAAACCTTGAAGGCGGTGTTCTGCGCCTGAACGGTTCATTGGCCGTCGAGGGCGATTACACCCAAGCGGCCGGTTCAACCTTGATGACCGGGCTGGTGGCCCAGGCAGACCCGGCCAAACTGCAGGTGCAAAACCAGGCGTCCATCAACGGTGGCTCGCTGTACCTGAGTGCGCAACCCAACAATTACTACTTGGGCCAGCAGTACAGCATCCTCCAAGCCAACGGGGCGTTGAACGGCGAGTTTGCCTCGATTGACCATCGCGAGTTCTCGCCCTTCCTGAGTGTTTCCCAGCTTAAGAAGGGCAACACCTTGCTGGTCGAGTTCGGCCGGGGTCGGTCACTGGCGTCGGCAGCGACCACTGCCAACCAGCGCGCCGTCGCCAATGCTGCCGACGCACAAACCTTACCCACCCCGTTACTGCAACGCCTGACAGCGTTGTTTCCCGAGCAGGCACCGTCG
>NZ_VUAZ01000249.1 GCF_009296165.1 Pseudomonas kitaguniensis
GAATGCATTCAAATGTGGGAGCGGGCTCGCTCGCGATGGCATCAACCCGGTGTGCCTGATATGCCGAGTTGCCTGCATCGCGAGCAAGCCCGCTCCCACAAAAAGCCTTTGATTCAAGCCCTCAAGTGGGCTTTCAGGCCGCGTGGCTTTCCTTCTTCAAACTCTCCATATCAATCACAAAGCGATACTTCACATCGCCCTTGAGCATGCGTTCGTACGCCTCGTTGATCTCCTGTATATCAATCATCTCCACGTCCGAAACAATCTTGTGCTTGGCGCAGAAGTCCAACATATCCTGGGTTTCCTGAATGCCGCCAATCAACGAGCCCGCCAGACTACGGCGCTTGAAGATCAGGTTAAACACCGTAGGCGACGGATGCGGGCTGTCAGGCGCGCCCACCAGCGTCATGGTGCCATCGCGCTTGAGCAGATTAAGGAACGCATCAAGGTCATGCGGCGCGGCCACCGTGTTGAGAATGAAGTCCAGGCTGTTGGTGACCTTGGCCATCTCATCCGGGTTCTTCGACACCACCACTTGGTCGGCACCCAAGCGCAGGCCGTCTTCACGCTTGTTCGGCGACGTCGTAAACAGCGTGACGTGTGCGCCCATCGCATGCGCGATCTTCACCGCCATATGGCCGAGCCCACCCAGACCGACCACACCGACCTTCGAGCCGGGGCCCACCTTCCAGTGGTGCAGCGGCGAATAGGTGGTAATGCCGGCGCACAGCAGCGGCGCGACGGCCGCCAGGTTGGCGTCGTCGTGGGAGATGCGCAGCACGAACTTTTCTTTGACCACGATCGCGTCGGAGTAGCCGCCGTACGTGTTTTCGCCGCCAAAAACCGGGCCGTTGTAGGTGCCGGTAAAGCCGTTCTCGCAGTATTGCTCGTCGCCCTCGGCGCAGGATGCGCACGCCTGGCAACTGTCGACCATGCAACCGACACCGGCCAAATCACCGACCTTGAATTTTTTTACATCAGCACCGACTGCGGTAACGCGGCCGACGATTTCATGGCCCGGCACCGACGGGTACAGGGTGTTGTGCCACTCATTGCGCGCGGTATGCAAATCGGAATGGCACACGCCGCAGTAAAGAATTTCGATCTGTACGTCATCCGCCCCTGGGGTGCGGCGCTCGAAGGTAAAAGGCTTGAGCGAATCCTTGGAATCCCGCGCGGCGTAGCTGTAAGTCTTGGCCATTTGGTTCACCTGTTGATGTGACGGTAGAGGTCAGTTGACCAGCATAAACCCTGAACCGTTCAATCGATCAACGGCTATCGCAACGCGTCGCCAGTGGCGCAAGTACAAGGAACGTTGCGCCAGTGCCCAGGGTCAAGAACCTATCGGCGCCCGGTTTGCATCACTCGTTATGCCGAGCTTTTTTACTCGATAATCAGGAGTTTTGTATGAGTACATTCGTTGCCAAAGACGGTACCCAGATCTATTTCAAGGACTGGGGCAGCGGCAAACCCGTGCTGTTCAGCCATGGCTGGCCGCTGGACGCCGACATGTGGGAATACCAGATGGAATACCTCAGCAGCCGTGGCTTTCGCACTATTGCGTTCGACCGTCGTGGTTTTGGACGGTCAGACCAACCGTGGACCGGCAACGACTACAACACGTTCGCCGACGATATTGCCCAGTTGATCGAACACCTGGACCTGAACGACGTGACCCTGGTGGGCTTTTCGATGGGCGGCGGCGACGTTGCGCGTTACATCGCTCGCCATGGCAGCGCGCGGGTTGCCGGCCTGGTATTGCTGGGTGCCGTCACCCCGCTCTTGGGCCAGAAACCGGACTACCCACAGGGTGTGCCGGCCGACGTGTTCGACGGCATCAAAGCCGCGTTGCTGAAAGACCGCGCGCAGTTCATTGCCGACTTCAGCACGCCGTTTTTTGGCCTCAACAAAGGCCAGACTGTTTCCGCAGGCGTGCAAAGCCAGACCCTGCAAATCGCGTTGCAAGCTTCACTGAAATCCACGCTGGATTGCGTCAGCGTATTTTCCGAAACCGACTTCCGCCCGGACATGGCCACCATCGACGTGCCCACCCTGGTGATCCACGGTGACGCCGACCAGGTTGTGCCGTTCGAGACCACCGGCAAGGTTGCGGCCGAGATGATCAAGGGTGCTGAGCTGAAGGTGTACAAGGATGCGCCACACGGTTTCGCGGCGACCCATACCCAGCAGTTGAACCAAGACCTGTTGGCGTTCCTCAACCGCTGAAGCAACTGCCCTGCCCTCTGCTCTTTTGGCCGGGCTTGCCCGGTCTTTTTTTGTCTGGTGCAAACCTTGCGCCATAGCTGCGTATGATCTTGCTGAACCGCTGATGCCTTGGCACGGTCCCAGCTCATACGCTCATCGCTACAGGAATGTTCAAATGACGCTTCCCAAAGAAATGACCCTCATCGAAATCACCACCCCCGGTGGCCCCGAAGTCTTGCAGCCACGCAGGGCTGACGTGCCGGTGGCGGGTCCCGGTGAAATTCTGATTCGCGTGCACGCCGCCGGGGTCAATCGCCCCGACGCGTTGCAGCGCGCCGGCAAATACCCGATGAAACCCGGCATGAGCCCGATTCCAGGCCTGGAAGTGGCCGGTGAAGTGGTTGCACTCGGCACCGGTGTCAACGAATACGCCCTCGGCGACAAGGTCTGTGCACTGACCAACGGTGGCGGCTATGCGCAGTTTTGCGCCGTACCGGCCAGCCAGGCGCTGCCGATCCCGGATGGCATGGACTGGATTCATGCGGCGGCCGTTCCAGAAACCTTCTTTACGGTGTGGGCCAACCTGTTCGGCCTGGGCGGTGCACACAAGGGCCAACGTGCGTTGATTCACGGCGGCACCAGTGGCATCGGCACCACCGCGCTGATGCTCTGCCGCGAGTTTGGTATTCAGGCCTACGCCACCGCCGGCAGTGCGGACAAATGCGCCGCCATTGCCAAGCTCGGCGCTGAACCGATCAATTACCGCGAGCAGGACTTTGCCGACGTCATCGCGAAAAAGACCGGCGACAAAGGCGTGAATGTGATTCTCGACATCATGGGCGCCTCGTACCTGAACAATAACCTCAAGGCCTTGGGCATGGACGGCCACTTGGTGATGCTGGGGTTCCTCGGTGGCGGCAAAGCCAACGACGTCGACCTGCTGAGCATCCTCGGCAAGCGCGCGGTGATCACCGGCTCGCTCTTGCGGGCACGCAGCAAAGACGAAAAGGCGGCGATTGCCGAACAACTGCGCGAGTACGTGTGGCCGGTATTGGCCGCTGGGCGTTGCCTGCCGATGATCGACAAGGTGTACGAATACACCGACGCCGCCCAAGCCCATGCGCGCATGGAAGCGGGCGACCATATCGGCAAAATCGTGTTGCGCGTGGAGTAAGCCACGCTCCTGTCAAACTGCAAATAGCCTATTGTTTTGGCTATTGAAGTTTATCCAGGCTTGTGGCTTTGGTTTTGGGTGCATATTCGTTATTGAGTTTATGGCTTATATCGGTTCCGCTCTTACAGCGAGTCACTTTTGAAAAGCCCGGAAGCCGGCCCAATCCCCCAAGCAGAATG